>JABUEW010000015.1 GCA_013314855.1 Bacillota bacterium
GAAAATTCGTTATTATTTTATCAATCTCCTTCTAATATGCATTCCTTCGTTAAATTTTGGGGTAAAGTCTTTTTTTAGTACCCTGTAATATTACTATAACAGTTGTTTTCAACTTCGCAGTTAGCTTAGAAAATCAGCAAATTGCAGACCACTTTCTATTTATTCCCTTAAGATATCTTCCAGTGATATTATTAGATCATCAAAAATCCCAACTTGAATTTTATCAGCCCTACAGTATATTTCCGGACGTCCATATTTATTTTCCTTATTGAGCTTAAAAACTGTAACTGTTTCCTCTTCAGGTCTTATAATCCAGTATTCTTTAACTCCAAACTTTTCATAAGAGTCAAATTTTCTAATAATATCTTTTTTTACCGTATGCGGTGAAATAACCTCTACGACAAGGTCGGGAGCTCCTTTGCACCCTCTTTTATCCAATTTTGATCTGTCGCAGATTACTACAATATCAGGTTGTAAAACTGTAGAAGCTTCATCATCTGATTCTCCTTCACCAGCCATACGCACATCAAAAGGAGCAATGTAAACTTTGCAAGGTTTACCTTTTAAATAATTATAAAATTCTACAAACAATGCTCCAGTAATTTCTTGATGCCTTTTTGAAGGAGCAGGACTCATATTATATGGAACACCATCTATAAGTTCCCATCTCTCATCTTCAGGCCATTGCAGATAATCTTTGTAGGTATATCTCTCACCTTCATAATCTTCATATTTACTGACTATTTCCATGACGTAATTTTCAACAGCTTCACGCTTTTCCGGGTTTATATCAAGATACTCATATTTAATTTTTGGTGGTTCTTTACTTTCTATATATTGTCTGGCTGCTTCCCTTATAAGCTCTGACCTGGAGCGGGATTCTTGTTTGGCTACTTTATCAATTTTCTCCAGTAAATCTTTTTTAAATGAAAGATTAACAGTAACATTCTGCATTCAAATATCACCCCATAAATGCAAGACTTGTACTAAATATTGTATTTGAACATTACATGCAAGTAATTTATACAAATATTATATACAAACTTTGTATATTGTCAAGAAAAATAATTACCTGAACTTTTTTATGCTTTTCTCCGTTTTCTGTTTAATAAATAATTAATATTGATAGTAAACAGGGGGCAGGGACAACTGTAACAATAAAAATCATAAAATTTATTATAAATCCGGTTTAAAAATTCGTATGTATGTGATAAAATAGAAAAAAATGCTACCTATATGTAATCATAAAAACTGTGTAAGCATAGTAAACTTTTTTTAATAGAGAAGGGTTCTTATAAGTATTTTTTAAAATCTCAATGCGAGACGGGAAAGCTAGAAAGAGCCCGGAGGTTTACATTTTTATCCATAAAAGGAAGTGATATTATAAAAACCCGAATGAAAAATCTACTTCAGAGAATAGCGAATAATACAAGTATGTCACGGAAATACATTTTTTCTATAGTTTTTTTTGTGACGGTTACTTTCATATTTTTAACTTTTGCATATTGTTTTCATTTTCAGAAGATAATTGAAAGTGAGATTCTTTCGTCTTATGAACAAGTAGTGGAACAATATATAGCAAATGTAAATTATAAACTAAACTTGTATCGTAGTATGGCAGATGCTATTTCTGAAAACGGAGTAGTACAAGATATTATGTCAAGGCAAAATGAAATTACTCCTATGAATATTATGGAGACAATTAACAAATTAAGGAAAGAAATAACAAGTGTATTTCTAAAGAAAAATGAAGAAGATATTTACCTGATTGTTTTGTATACATACAATACAGATTTGCCCCTGGATGGTATGTTATTGAGAAATATTGAGCATGTTAAAGATGAGGAATGGTTTAAAAATATCAAACAAAAGAAGATTTTCTACAATTATTTCTTTCATACATCTCAAATAAATAATTTCAGGCTTTTATCCATAATAAGACCGATAATAAACATAAATGAAGGTGATTTTACTAAACATCTAGGTATTGTACAAGTAAGTTTAAAGGCAAATGAAATATTCAGATTAGCAAAGGAAATGTCTGAAAAAAATCCCATGGAGATATTAATTTTAGATCAAGAAAGAAATATTATATTCAATGATAACATAAACAGTGCTGATAACATCCTAAATAATCAAGACATACTTAATGGAAAAGTTAAAAATGGTCTAATCAGAGATGGTGGGAAAAAGAAAATTGTAGTCAATAAGAATATTCTTCCTTATGGATGGCAGGTTGTTGCACTCTTCCCTTATGATAAAGTGGAGTCAGAGATAAGAGCACTTAGCATGCTTATCTTTCTTATTGTTACTGTTATTTTAATAATCTCTGTTAGTCTAGCCTTAATGTTTTCTAAATTATTTACAAAAAGACTCCATTTACTCGTTCAAAAAATGAAAATGGTAGAAGAAGGAAAACTGCAAATTACAAATGTTATCGAAGGGAATGATGAGGTGGGACTGTTAGATAGAAAATTTAATAATATGGTGAAAAGACTAAAAAGTCTCATCAATGAGAATTACATTCAACGGCTGGAAAAAAGAGAAGCTGAGCTAAATGCGCTACAACTCCAGATTAATCCACATTTTCTCTACAATACACTAGAATGTATCAGTGCAATTGCTGCTATCCATAATTGCTTTGATATATGCAACATTTGTCAGAAACTAGGAGATATGTTCAGATATAACATAAATATGAAAAAAAACGAATTTGTGTCTCTTAAAGAAGAGATTAACCATATACAGAACTATATTTATATACAAGAGATGCGGTTTGAAGGGTGTTTTGAAGTACGATATAATATTCCCGAGGAATTGTCAGAATGTAAGGTGCTAAAATTTATTTTGCAACCGATTATAGAAAATGCCCTAAATCATGGTCTTGATGGAAAAGAAGAAAAGGGACATCTCTTAATTTCCGGTACAGTTCATGATAACGTGCTGTTTTTGACTGTCGAAGACGATGGTGTAGGAATGCCTCCAGGGAAAGTAGAAGAGCTGAATGCGTATATCAATCAGATTGATAATAATGAAATAGAGCAAGTAAAGAAAAGCATAGGGTTGAAGAATGTGAACGCAAGGATTAAAATAGTATATGGAGATATTTATGGTGTTTCGGTTGAGAGCCAATTAAATGTTGGTACGCGAGTAACTATCACCTTACCTTATTATAGGGAAAGTAAAGGGGAGGTATAAGTGTATAAAATATTGATTGTAGATGATGAAAAACTGATTCGAAGAGGTATAATTGCTAAACTTGTACACAACAAGATCGAGTTTTCCTGGATTGGGGAAGCTTCTGACGGAAAAGAAGCATGGGCTATGATAGAGTCGGAACGTCCACATATTGTTATTACCGATGTTCGGATGCCGGTTATGGATGGAATACAACTCATTAAAAACTGCCGTGAAAAGTACCCTCAAATGAAGTTTATCGTAATCAGTGGGTATGCCGAATTTGAGTATGCTGAACAAGCGCTGAATATGGGTGCTAGTGGCTACATCCTAAAACCAATTGATGATAAAAAACTGGCACAAATAATGAGAAGAGTGACAGAAGAAATTTCCAACTATCGAAAAGCTGAAAAAAATGCCAGGGAAGTTCTACTTTTTGAGAAAGAGAGAGAAAGTGTACGCCAGGAACAAATTCTTAACCAGATATTTTTTTCCTCCCAGACCCTTGAAGAAGAGATTTTGTTACAGCAAATCAACTTACCAAACGTTGATCAAAATACCAGTTATATTCTTGCACTGCTCCATGTAGATAGCTCGAGTTTTTATCAGTCATCTTTTAAAGTGGGAGATTTGGAGCTTATTAAGTTTTCCATCAAAAACATATTAAATGAAATTGATTTTGATTGCGGCAAAATTTTTGTCGATAACCTAAAAGATGTAAATCAGTTGTTTTTACTTTTTTATGACAGTGATGAGAATAAGCTTAAGAGATCCTGCAAAAAATTTATTATAAATGCATTTTCTTTTATCCAGAAGTACTTAAATATTTCTATAACGATTGCGGTAAGTGGGGTTGAAGGTAAGCTGTCAAATAAAATATATAAGCAAGCCTCTATTGCCTTTGACCGGAGACTGATTCAAGGGGGCAATCAAATATTTTTTTATGAAGAAATCAATGGATACTCCCAATTTTCTATTTCTAAGCATAAGTTCAAACTTTTAGAGAGATGTATGGAAATTTATGATTTAAATGGCATACAAAATGTTTTAAATGATATTTTTTCATCTAAAGAAGCCGTGGACATACCCGGAATTTATATAAGGTTGGCCTATTCCGAGGTAATCAGCAGCCTCTTGAAAGTTTGCAATAGATTTGATATCAAAGGTTTAACAGATTCTGAATTTTTATCTGGCAGAGTCATTGACTCTTTTGAGAACTCACGCCAAATTGTTGATTACCTTTATTCAAAGATTGTCGATACTTTAAAAGATAAAAAATTAGTTAGAGCTGACTGTAAAAAAATTATTGAAGATATAGAAGCTTTTATTCAAAAAAATTTTGCCAGTAAAATAACAGTCGCAGAATTGGCAAAGAAATATGCTATTAACCCCGATTATCTTTCTTTTCTTTTCAAACAGGAAACGGGGGAAAATATTACCAAGTATCTAATGGAAATTCGCATTGAAAGGGCTTGTAAATTATTAAAGGAGACAGAATTGACGATTTCCGATATTTCGTATAGTGTGGGATATCAGGATCAGCAATATTTTAACCGCATATTTAAAAAAGTGATTGGAATGACTCCAGGAGAATATAGAAATTTGAGTAAGGAATGCTCTGAAATTGAAAATTTAAATAAGGATCAATTCAAGTCCCGATTTTTAAAGTATTAAGAAAGATCAAAAACAAAACAAAGTTTTGTCCAAAAAGAATCAAAGTTTAATCCATATACACTAGTACTTTTTTCAATTATAATTATCCTATGGTTGATAGGGTAATATTTCAGTATTTCATAAATTTATATCAATGTATAAGGTATATTTTAGAGAGGTGGGCTAGTAACAATAATGAGGAACGAGCTTGTAAGTGTTTTGAGAACGTCAATTAAATTACATAAAAAACGTTTATATATAAAAAAAATATGGTATTTTAGACATATATACCTTTTCTTGCTGCCGGCTATTATCTGGTACGTGATATTTGCGTACTATCCAATGTATGGAGTTTTATTAGCTTTTAAAGATTTTAAATATAATTTAGGCATTTTAGGGAGCCCATGGGTAGGTTTTAAATACTTCGAAGCATTTCTTCTGGATCCTAGATTTTACACAGTTATAAAAAATACCCTAGCTATAAGTATATTAAAATTAATTTTTGGATTTCCTGCTCCGATAGTACTAGCACTCATGTTGAATGAAGTTATACATAATAGGTTTAAGCGTGTAATACAAACTGTTTCATATCTTCCGCACTTTGTTTCCTGGGTTGTGGTAGTTTCATTGATGCAAAAAATTCTATCTCCAAGTGCCGGAATATTAAATGATATACGATATCAGCTGGGAAAAGAACCGATATTTTTCATGGGACAGTCGTCCCTGTTTTACCCTTTGGTTGTTATGAGCGATATATGGAAAGGTGTCGGCTGGGGATCAATAATATATTTATCAGCATTAACTGGTATTGACCCTAATTTATACGAAGCGGCAGAAATTGATGGTGCAGGAAGGTGGAGTAAGATTTTCAAAATAACTTTACCATGCCTTGCTCCTACCATAGGCATACTACTTATATTGTCCTTGAGTAACATTTTGAATGCCGGATTTGAACAGATATATCTAATGCAAACTCCTCCTACCTTAAGTGTCTCAGAGGTGGTAGAGACATATATTTTAAAGAGGGGTATACGTCAGGGTGAATTTGCATATGCAACAGCAATTGGAGTATTTAAATCTTTTGTGTCAATGGTTCTTATTATAACTGTAAATAATCTTTCAAGAAAATACACCGAAATTTCACTCTGGTAGGCAATAAATGAAAACAAAGGCTACGATTTGGAGGAAAGATACATGAGTACAAGAAAAGCTACTATGTCAGACAAGATATATATGGTAATTAACTACTCTTTACTTACATTACTTGCAGTTACAACAGTATACCCTTTTATATATTTTTTGGTTCTTTCATTCAACGATGGCTATGATGCTATGAGAGGAGGAATTTACCTTTTTCCTCGTGAATTCACTCTTGAAAACTATCAGAAAGCTTTCCAACATCCGTTGATTCTAAGCTCCTTTTTGGTTTCAGTATCCAGGACGATTGTCGTAACCATACTAGCTGTACTGCTAACAGCAATGATGGCATATGCATTATCCAGGAAAGGGCTTCCCGGGAGAAAATATATTGTGTTTTTTTTCTTCTTTACTATGCTATTTTCCGGAGGACTGATACCTACTTATGTACTTTACAGACAATTAGGTATTTTCAATACTTACTGGGTTCTTGTAGTGCCTTCTTTATACAGTTTTTTTAATGCGATTATTATTAAAACGTACTTTGATACTATACCAGAAAGTTTGCCGGAATCAGCAAGAATAGATGGAGCAAGCGATCCGGTGATATTTTTTAAAATAATGCTGCCTTTGTCCGTACCGGTTCTTGCTACTATAGCCCTTTTTGTTAGTGTAGGTTGTTGGAATGATTGGTTTACAGGTGAGTTTTTTATACACGAGCAAAAGCTTAGGCCAGCCGCCACGCTTCTTCGCTACTTGCTAGCGGAGGCTAGTTTTGAGGAGAGTACCACGGCATTTGAAACTTCAACAGTGCAGCACGCAAGAGAAGCCATGCGAATTAGAGGTGTAACTCCCGAGTCATTAAGAGTGACATTTACAATACTCATTGTTACTCCAGTCCTATGTGTATACCCGTTTCTCCAAAAGTATTTTGTTAAGGGAGTTATGATAGGTTCTCTTAAGGAATAAGAAATAAAACCATAGCTTTTATAGCAAGCTTAGTAGTTAATTTCAGATAGTTAATAAAAGGCCGCTATGCCTTTTTGATAAAAAAAATTATGCTAGGAGGTATTAAAGTATGAAAAAGCTTAAATCAATTAAACTACTTTGTCTTTTTGTTTCACTTATAATACTTACATCCGGATTGGCTGCGTGCAAAGGTGATAGCAGTAAAACGGATACAACTAAACCAGAGACAATTAAAGGCGAAGCAGCAAAAACGGAGAAAAAGGAGGTTGAACTTACTTGGCTGCATTGCTGGTGTGGAGGTGGTGCAGGTTTTCCACAAGATCAGGTAAATAATCCAGTAGCAAAGAAAATTCGAGAACTCACAGGAATAACAATTAAAATGGAATCAATAACTATCCCGGAAACAGAAAAACTCAATACAATGTTTGCTTCGGGTGTATTGCCTGATTTTGTATATGCACCTTTCTGGGGTTCGAATGACGGAGAAGGCAAGATCCTTGTAAAAGCTGCTCAGGAAGGACAGATTCTAGCACTTGATCCTTACCTTGACAAGTACCCAAATATTAAAAACAATTTGCATACTTTTGTCTCTAAAGAATTTCTGGAATTTCACTTAAAACGTCCTGAGCTTGGAGGCAAAACATATTTTATGCTTAGAACTCCTGCTTCGCCTGAAGACTTGGACAATTGGGGATACGGAGTTTTTGCTCGCGGAGATATCCTTAAAGCTCTGAATATAAAACCTGGAGAGATTGATAGTTCTGAGAAACTATATGAACTTTTGAAAAAAATTAAGGCGGGCAACTTTAAAGACGCAAATGGTAAACCGGTATTTCCAGGAGGTACATTGCATAACGGTTGGGATTATCGAACGTACCTTTATTCCTGGTCAGATTATTACCTTTCGAGTTATAGAAAAGAAAACGATAAGATAATACATTATCTTTTCTCAAAAGATGAAGAAGAGAAGCTTATGTTTATGAGAAAACTTATGAAAGAAGGTCTTTTTGACCCTGAAGCTTTCAGCAATACTGATACGATGGCTAAAGAAAAAATGGCTGTTGGTAAACTAGCTACTGTTGGCTGCCATGCCTATAGTGTCGTTGATCAGTGTAAAGAGACACTTTACAAGACCAATCCTGAAATGAAGTACGAATTTCTTGGGCCTCTTAAGAATAAGAGTGGAAATATTCAAACACAAGTTGAGAGGAAAGGTGCAAGTGGAGGTGCCGTAACTTTTATAAGTGCAACTAGCAAAAAGGCGGAAGATGTCTTAAGGTTCCTCGATTTTATGAACAGTGAAGAAGGACAAATGCTTGCTTATTGGGGTATTGAGGGTGTACATTATGAAATTGTAAACGGAAAACCAAAGTGGCTACCTGAATGGAAACAAAAAATGGACAGCGACCCCAATGCATTAAGAGATTCGGGTATACAAATTATGCGCGAATTTATTCTTGCATATACCAAGTGGCCGAAACCGGAAGAAGAAAAAACCGAATATGACAAATGGCTGGAGGAAGTTGCTGCTAGAGCTCCAATTGTAGTTATTGACAAGATTGGTGCTAACGCTCTTCAGGAGGATTGGCCGAAAATTCAGGAATTTAGAGATGCAGTTGCGCTAGTTAACTATAGGGATGAATTTATAAGAGCCATATATGTACCTACTGACGAAGAAGCTTTAAAAATACTAAATGCTGTTAGAGAAACGTATAAAAAGGCAGGTATCGATGAGTTAACGGAATATGTTGCCAAGAAAGCAGCAGGAAGAGATGATATAGGCTGGTAAGTAAATAATGGTAAGTAAATAAAAACTATAAATAAAGGGGGGCTCTCTTAAAAGAGAGCCCTTAAGGCATAGCGGCCCTTTATAAACTATCTGATTTTCTATTAGTTCTTGATTTTAATATTGGAACTTAATGTTAGAATGATTAATTCAATAATCAGAATTATATGACAGCAATATTTATAAAAAGCATACTCATTTATTCAAATTCAATTGAGCCACTCATAAATAACCAGCTCCCTGAATAAATACATGTGGAATCAATCGCGAAATTTGTTAAAACAGAAAGCAGAGACAAAGTATGGCAGAAACAGAGGTGTTCATACCTGTCTATATAAATCTTTATTACATTTTCTGTTAACTTTAATATAAACTATACATGCAAGAAAGGGGGTCAGTATTATGGAATGGATTATCGAGCCGAATGAAATTGTTGATGAAGCTGAGAATACTACTTGTTGGTGCATATCCGGGCACTGTCCCTCACATATGTGTTCGTGCCCAAGTAAAACGCCCTGTTATTGCAGCATGACGGCATATAGCAGTTGCTATTAATGTAGCTTAATGACAGTTATGAAACTTCTGTTTTCTGCTTTATAAAGACAAAGTGTAATTCAAAATATAATACTTATGTTAAAGGATGGTGTAGACTTGATGAAAGCTTCCGTATTCAATATTTTTGTGGATACCGAAAATGGAGAAAAACTTCTGTACAACAGTTTTAGGAATTCCCTTGTCAAACTTGATAAAAGTACATATGAAACGTACAAAAAAATTACATTACAGGGTGGAGAAGATGCAATTGATATGTTGGATCCTTTGGTATTGGCAACTATTGCGGATTTTAAAAGGGGAGGCTTTATAATAGACGATGATATGAACGAAGTTGATTATATTAAGGTAGTTGATGTTCAAAGCAGATTCTCACACAGTAAAAATTTTGGATTAACCATAGCGCCCACCCTGGATTGCAATTTTGATTGCGTATACTGCTATGAGAATCACAAAGAACCCAAATATATGAGCAGGGAAACAGAGAATAAAGTAATTGATTATGTGAAGGAACATTTGGAGGATGACGGGTATCTTTCCATTACATGGTATGGTGGAGAACCACTGCTGGCACTTGAGACAATCTACCGCCTTTCAGAAACGTTTATAAAAATTACTGGTGATAAAAATGCCGGGTATGACTCTATGGTTATCACTAACGGGTACTTATTAAGTCGGAAAGTTGCTGAAAATCTAAAAAAATACAAAGTTACAAGGGCACAAATAACGGTTGATGGTGCACCGGAATACCATGATAGCGTAAGACGGCTCAAAAACGGCAAAGGAACGTTTGACAGAATATTAAGCAATATCAGGGAAGCAAAAGAAATATACGAAGAATTCATGATTTCAATAAGGATGAATGTAGGAAAAGAAAATGTGGATTCCTTTCCGGTATTTATAGACAAGCTGGAGGAGTACAAGATTAAAAATAAAATATCGCTGGGTATTTCAGAAGTTGAACCTCATGAGTATTTATGCGGTCAAGTCAATGATGCTACATTTACTCCTGAAGAGTTTTCAAGGGTATATGTCAGGCTTGTGGATATGGCAGTGGAAAGAGGAGTACCACTGGCAGTAATATCAAATAATAATTTGGCACACTGTTCATCTACAAAAAAAGACGCATTTCTTATAGGTCCTGACGGAAAGCTGTACAAATGCTGGGATGTTATAGGAAATCATTTAGAAAGTGTAGGAGAAATCGGCGAGGATATAAAAATATTGAATGGATCTTTAAAGTGGCTGGCATGGGATATGTTTAAAAATAAGATGTGCCATGAATGCAATGTCCTGCCACTTTGTATGGGTGGCTGCCCGCGCAAATCCCTTGTGAAGGATAAAATTGTTAATTCAATGGACCATTGTAATCATATAAGATACTGCATGCCGGAGTTGATAAAAATTATGTATAAGCAGCGGAGGCTTATGAAAAAGATAGGCTGAAGGGAGGGAGTAGCTTGAAAGCATCAATGTTTAATATTCTGACAGAGCAGGATGACGGGTCAATCCTATTTTATAACAGTATGTGGGGAACACTCGCCACTATGGATAAAAAAAGCTATGATAT
Source organism: Bacillota bacterium (assembly GCA_013314855.1). Taxonomy (NCBI): domain Bacteria; kingdom Bacillati; phylum Bacillota; species Bacillota bacterium. The sequence goes on from JABUEW010000015.1 coordinate 10,845, forward strand.
CTATAAAGCAATAATAGATACTGGATATAAAGAGGACGAAGCGGACCCTGAAATACATACCCTGGCTGTTCAGCTTAAGAAAGGCGGTTTTATTGTTGAAGACAGTATTGATGAACTTAAATGCCTGAAACAGCGGTATGAAAATAATAAATCATCCTTTTCGATATTTCGGTTATATATTGTTCCTACAAGTGCTTGTAATTTTGCCTGCAAATATTGCTACTATGAAGGTTGTGGAAATAATAAAATGCCGGAAGAGGTGCAGGACGCATTGCTGGAGTTTGTAAAAAAAAGAATCGGAAGCAGAAAAGTTCTGAACATTGTATGGACAGGAGGTGAGCCGACACTTGCGCCTGATGTTATTATTCGCCTTTCAAAAGGATTAATGAAAATTACAAAAGAACTAGGCATAGCTTATGTTTCATCCATCTTTACAAACGGATATCTTTTTGACAGAGATATGGCGGAAGAACTGTATGAGTATGGTGTACGTATAGCTCAGATTGTAGTGGACGGTCCGCGCCAGGTGCATAATCAAAGAAGACCTTTGATTAACGGTTCTGGAACTTTTGATGTTATTATGAAAAATCTCAAAGATATATCAGCAAAAATGGATGTAGCATTAAGGGTAAATCTTGATTCAACGAATGCGAACAGCCATAATATTACAAGCCTGCTTGATTCTCTCAGACAATGTAATTTGCCTGGAACTACTATTATTGAACTGGCGCATGTAATGCCGTTTACTTCACACTGCTTTGAGTTTATCAAGAAATACGGTCTAAGTAGTAAAGAATTTGGGGACAGGCTTTCCAAACTTTATCCACTGGTTTATGAGAGTGGTTTCAGGCCGAAGATTGACATATCTCCTGAAATAAGTATTTCTCCCTGTATGACAGATAGTTGTTTTGGCATTTCGGAAGAAGGAGATCTCTACAGATGTTTTTTGCTTATAGGGGATAAAAATGAATGTGTGGGAAATCTTTTAAAAGATAACAGTTCTCTGGAAAACGACAAGAAATATATCATATGGAATACATGGAGTCCATTTTCACAGGAAGAATGTCGCAAGTGCAATATACTTCCCATATGTATGGGAGGAGGATGTCCTTTGTATGATGTTGTTCAGAATGATGATTTACATAAAGATGTCCGTTGTATACCGTTAAAATTTTATATAAATGAGGCCATAAAATTAAATTGCAGGATGCTGCAGAGATGGAGGAAAGATGAAAATGCAATATAGAAAGCTAGGTCGGACAAATCTGGATGTATCGTTTATAGGTCTCGGAGGGCTTTATTTCCCAGCTCTTTCTAATGTAGAGGCTGTAAAGATAATAATGAAAGCCAATGAACTTGGAATAAACCTTATTGAACTGGGGAGAGCATATGTGAATAGTGAGGAAAAAGCTGGGTTTGTTATGCAGAAAAAGCGAAATGAATTTTGTATTGCTACTAAGACACCTCAGAGAAAAAAAGAAGGTGCAATGAGAGATATAGATGCAAGTCTTACCAGCTTAAAAACGGATTATATAGATGTATATCAGTTGCATCAGATCGATAGCCTGGAAATGCTTGACAGGGTATTGGAACCTGATGGCGCCTGTGAAGCATTGAAACGTGCTAAGGAACAGGGTAAAATCAGGTATACGGGTATTACAGGCCACTCACCCACTGTTCTTACAAAAGCTATAAAGACAGGTGAATTCGATACTGTGCAGGTTTTGTTTAATATTGTAGAAAGGGAAGCCCTTTCTGAACTTATTCCGCTTGCTCAAGAAATGAATATAGGTATTCTTGGTATGAAACCTTTCGGGGGTGGGGCTTTCCTTGAAAAAGACAGTAGCATATTTGCAGTTTTGAATAAATATACCGGCACTGTTACCAGGACACTTTTGAGATTTGTACTATCCTTCAATATATCATCTATACTTGCGGGGGTAAAGACCATAGAGGAACTCGAAGCAAATATTACTTTCAAAGAAACGTTTAAACCTTTTTCAGACCAGGAGATTGTCAATATTATTAGTGAAATTGACAGTCTGGGTTTAGAAAGGGAAAAATTCTGCCACCGATGTGGTTATTGCTTATGCTGCCCGCAGCATATTGATATTCCTCTTATTTTAAGACTGGATGAGTATTTACATAAATATGGAAGTACAGGTTGGCCTGTCCAACAATACAGCCATATTAGACAAAACGCGTTAAAATGTGTACAGTGTGGTCATTGTGAAGAGAGATGCCCATTTAAACTTCCAATTAGGGAAATGCTAAAAGCTGCACATAAAAGGCTTTCCTCAATTTCTGCATACAATGGTTCTCAGTAAAGCCATTAACTAAGGGGGTAAAAATAGAATGAAAGCTTCTAGGTTTAATATCATAACCGATATAGGTAATGGGGATATTCTTTTATATAACACTTTAAAAAATACGTTTGTAAAAATTGATCAAGACTTGTACGATGTTTTTCAAAAAATAACAACCCAAGGTGAGAAAGAGAATATTGATGAATCAGACCCACATATAGCTGCAGCTATTATGGATTATAAAAAAGGAGGTTTCATAGTAGAGGATGATTTAAATGAAAATGATTATTTGAGATTAAATGATATAATAAGAAGATTTTCCGATTATAAACGTATCGGATTGACAATAGCACCAACTATGGACTGCAATTTTAGTTGTATATACTGTTATGAAAGCGACAAAAAAAAGTGTGAATATATGAGCAGAGAAGTTGAGGATAAAATAATAAAATATGTGGATGAAAACCTGGAGCCATATGGTGCTCTTAAAGTTACTTGGTTCGGAGGCGAACCGTTGCTTGCTGTTGATACCATTTACCGTCTTTCTGATGCTTTTATGGAAATAACTGAAAAGAAAAAATCAAGGTATTATGCTACAATTCTAACTAATGGATACCTACTTACTCCAGAGGTAGTAACCAATCTTAAGAAATATGGTGTCGACGGAGCACAAGTCACGCTGGACGGTCCGCCGGAGTATCATGACCGTGTGAGATGCCTTAAAAACGGAGAAGGAACATTTGATAGAATAGTAGATAATATTAAAAAAATGGACTATAATTTCATGATATCGGTACTGACCAACATCGGAAAGGATAATGTAGAGATGTTTCCTACTTTCCTGGATATATTGGAGGAAAGAGGAATTAGAAACAGAATAGTACTAAGCATTGCTCCACTTCAGCCGCGTGAATACCTGTGCCGGCAGGTCAATAACGCTGTATTCGACCCGGAAGAGTTTTCAAAGGTTTATGTAAGGCTTGTAGAAATGCTGGTTGACAGAAGAGTGGGTACGGATGTAGTACCTAAAAGCTATGAGTCACAATGCGCATCCATTTCACAGATGGGGATGCTGATTGGACCTGACGGATGCCTGTACAAATGCTGGGATGTCATTGGTAACTATTCCGAATGCGTAGGGCGGATTGGTCAAAAAGTTAAGCTTCTGGACGGATCTTACAGGTGGTTGGCTTGGGATGTATTCAAGAATGAAGAATGCCGTAACTGCAGTGTTCTTCCACTTTGTATGGGAGGGTGTCCCCGCAAGATACTTGTAAAGGACAATATTCTCAATCGGCAAAATCACTGTTCGCATTTAAAATACAATATGCCTGAATTATTAAAGATACTATACAAACAGTATAAGGATGTTAAAAAGACTGGATAGCCAATTAGTTTAAATTGCATAATCACATATATTTATAGAAAAAGGAGGGAGAATGTGAAAGAATATGGTTATGCAACACGATATAAAGAATGTAGTCCGTTAGAGACAATCCATAATGTAAGGAATATTCTGTACCATCTCGGTATTTTGACTAAGGAAGAATGGAAACAAGACGTGAAAGGGTATTATTCCCTTAACCTGTCCATCGTGGGGACCAGCTTGTTTTCCAACGGCAAGGGAACTTCCTGTGAATATGCTCTTGCCAGTGCATATGGCGAGCTTATTGAAAGACTGCAGAATTTTGTTGTATTCAAGTACACTAAGGCAATGAGGAAGGAGGCACTGGAATATAGAGACTTTTATCTTGCTCCGGACGAGAAGTATGTAAGTATTGATGAAATATTGCATAACAGTGAGAAATGGCTTGAGGTGTTTACTTTTGAAGCTGAAGATATAAATGAGAAAAAATCTCTTCTGGAGAGATGGAAAATGGCAGATTATTTAAGCAGTGATAGGCCGGATTTTGTTGCTTTGCCTTACCTAAATATTACTGAAAACAGCATAAATTACATTCCTGCAATTATGCTTATTAGCAGGTACGGCTCAAATGGTATGTGTGCTGGAAATACGGTTGAAGAAGCTCTTGTCCAGGGCATTTCCGAAACAATAGAGAGATATGTAAATTTTAAAATTATTAGTGATGGAATCGTACCTCCAACCATCCCTGAATCTTATATTATGGAACACTGTACCCACCTTTACAAAATGATAAAAGAACTGGAGAGCAGAGGGCCATTTAAGCTTGTTATCAAGGATTGTTCACTAGGACAGGGATTTCCGTGTATAGGAATAATCTTTTTAGATAAAAAGCGTGGAACATATTTTGTAAAATTTGGTGCCCATCCTATATTTGAAATCGCACTTGAGCGGGGTATGACAGAATTGATGCAGGGAAGAAGAATGGATGATTTGGATTGGATGGTAAAATTTTCATACCTTGAAAATACCGAAATTAGTAAATTCAAGAATAAAGATAATATATTTTGCTTTGGTTGTGGCTATTATCCTGCCAGATTTTTCGGTGAAGACTGTAATTATGGATTTTCTGAATTCGAATACTGCGGAAATGGCAGCAACGGGGAAATGCTGTCATATCTTATCAATATTATACAGGGTAAAGGGTACGATATACTTATAAGGGATGTATCTTTTCTTGAGTTTCCCAGCTTTCATGTGGTTGTTCCATTTTTCAGTGAGGTAAATGATTCGAACCTTCATTCAATCAATATTATAACAGGAAGAAAGAGCGCATCTTCTGTATTAATGCATCTTGAGAAGGCATGCAACGAGGAGTTGCAGCAAGTAATTGATTATATGAATCTTGCCGAGTACAGTCCTTATGATTCAATAACAAAACCTCTGCATAGGTCGTTCAGTATGAATTTCCCCTGGAATAAAATAAAGAGGGATTTGTTCATATGCTCTGCTTATTACAAGATGAGACAGTTTAGAAAAGCCTATGATGCAATGGACCGTTTTTTAAAATCATCTATTGTGGATTTGGGAGAAAGAAGCCTTGCATATTACAGTTGTATCAGGGACTATATTGGTGCACGTGTGGAAGGAATTGATCAAGAAGACAGGATTTATGGCATCTTGAATAAAATGTATCCGGAAGATATTGTAAAAATGGTTTTTTCCGGTATGAGAAATCCTAATGACGTTTTTAAAAACTGTGGGAGGTTGGATTGCTTTGAGTGTAACAAGTGTCCCTATACTGAATACTGTACATATCCTGAGATGGAAAAATTGTATAAGAAGTTGAAAGACAGGTATGCAGAAAATGTAATTGACCAGAGAAGGATTATGAATTTCTGCACTTGTAAAAAGGAGGTCCAGGTATGAAAATGTCTCGTTATAACTTTTTCGTTGAGGACGACCATGGAGTGATACTTGCATATAACGCTCTTAGTGGGGCTTTTGCATGTATTGACAGGGAACTCTACCGGCAGTTTCTCAAGGTATGCTCGAATCCGCATTTGATGGATGAGTATAATGGTACCGATGAAGATGACAAAAAGCTGTCTTATGCCATTAACCAATTTAAAAAAGGTGGATTCCTTATTGAGGATAGTATAGATGAAATTGATATACTCAAAAAAAAACAGTACCATATGAGATTTCAACAAAGTAACATGCTGAGCATGACCATAGTGCCGACACTTGACTGCAACTTCAAATGCGTTTATTGCTATGAAGGCATTTGCAAGGATAGATATCGTATGACCAGAGATACTGCAGATCACATAATAAAGTATATAAATGACTTTTCTCCTAATAAAGGTATCCTAAGAATAACATGGTTTGGCGGCGAACCTACGCTTGCACTAAATATAATATATTATATTTCTAATGCGGTTAAGGATATTCTATCCAAAAAGCAGGCTGGCTATTTTTCAATTATTTTTACGAACGGGTATCTTTTAGATAAAAAAGTGGCTTCAGAACTGCGAAGATGTGGCGTGGAAGAGGCATGCATAACAATTGACGGTTACGCGGAAGGCCATAACGCCAGGAGACCTTTGAGAAACGGGGGAAATACATTCCAGACCATTATGAGTAATATAATTGATATATCGGATATTATGAATGTATGTGTCAGGTATTCAGTTGACAGGGACAATATAAAGGAGTTTTCCGGGTTTTTGGATATATTAGAAGAATCAAATGTCGCGGAGAAAATCAGAATGGAGATAGTTAGGATTGAAGCGTACCCTTATTCAATCGATGCTGTTAAAAGCAGGGCATTGTCCACCTTTGAATTTTCCGCGATTTTTTATGAGCTTGCTGAACAGGCTGTTAAAAGAAAAATAAAAATAGACTTTCTGCCAGCTAAAGACAGAGGGGCATGTTCCGCCTTGTTGGCAAACCATGTTGTTGTAGCACCGAGAGGAGAACTTCATAAATGTACATATACCATCTGGAACCCTGATGAATCTTTCGGCAAAATAGACAGACCCTTTGAATGGAATGAAAATCTGGAAAAATGGATGGATACCTCCCCAATAGATAATGAAAACTGTAAAAATTGCAGGATATTGCCTATATGTATGGGTGGATGTTTGCGCAACATGATTATAAAGGATACTGCACCGACTAATACAGAAGGCTGCTGTATGCAATATAAGTACAATATCGAGAAGTTCCTAAAACTGAAGTACAGACAAAGCAGAATTAAAAGTGAGAGTCTATAGAATGGGTGGTTGTATGGGAAAAACCGATTTACTGGAATCCAGAAAAGAAACAGAGCACTTTAAATTCTTTTGTATGGAGAAGGATGTGATATGTCTAGAAAACTTATCCGGCATACTTGAATATAATTGTAAAAAAATTCTGCATGATTTAAACTTAACACTGGAAGAAAAAGTTGAGGTAAAAATATATCCCGATATAAAAACATTTCATGAAGAAGTTATGGAGGACGCCGATTCGCCCGAATGGCTGGTAGGGACGGCACAGTCTGGGTTAATCTGTATTGTATCGCCGCTAAACCCGGGTCCGGTACACAACTATGCCAGCATACTAAAGACTGCGGTCCATGAATTTACCCATACCCTTGTAAAAAAGGTCAATTGCAAGGGTGTGTGGAGATTTCTGGATGAAGGCTTAGCACTATTTGAAGCAGAACAAATGGATAATAAACATAAAGTAATATTGGCAAATATGATTTCAAGAAAGAAAATACCGACTATTAATGAACTTGAATCGGATTTTATTGGACAAAGCGGGTTTATTTTTGCATACACAATTGTTGAATATATAATAAAACGATATGGTTTTGATAAACTAAACGAACTGATTAGAAATCCTTCTGATTTTAGAAAAATCTTCAACACTACAGAAGATGAATTTGAGAAGGAATGGGTTGAATTTCTAAATGAATATTATAGAGCTTGTATGGAGTAGTAAATCTGTTATATTTGCTGATTGGAGGTGCTGTGTGTTATATGGAGTTAAATGTAAGAAAAGCAAGCTTAAGTGATGCTGAGAGTTTGAAACATCTCTGGAGAAAGCTTGCGGACGACCAATTGGATAAAGACCCTTATTATAAGGGAGATTTTATTGTTGAAAGAGACTATATGATTGAAAAATATATGCAAATGCAGGAATGCATAATATATGTAGCAACGGCAGATGAAAAAGTTGTCGGTTTTATTGAAGCATGGATGCGAAAGAAGGATTTTGAGTTTTTTGTAGACGACTACCTTTACATAACACATTACTATATTGAACCCGGCTATAGAGGCTATGCAAAATTATTCCAACAATTAATTAAAAAAGTTGAAATATGGGCTGCTGAGCATAATATTAAGTTTATTGTGGCAGATATGTTGCGAAATAACAGCAGAGCTGTTGATTTGGCTAAATTATTAAAATACAACGAATATAAGGTTAAGTTGGTTAAGCCTTTAATAAAAAGCGAATAATGCTTGGAAAGAACATGAAAACGAGGTTAAACGAAGTGGGGGGATTGAAAGTGGAACAGGTAGCTTTGTTGCAAATGCCGTGGGGAGTAATTGACAGGGGATCGTTATGCCTTGGGTTGTTAAAAAGAGTTTTGGAAGATGAAGGTATTTCAGCTAGGGTATATTACCTGAACCTGCGTTTTGTAAAATATTTAAAACAAGACACATATGAAATCATATCATCCAAAATGTTTTATATTGGCGAATGGCTTTTTTCACAATTTCTTTTCAGGGACCTTTTGCCCAAACAGAGAAATACAAATTTTACCGGACTTATAGAGGGCCTTTCTTCTAAAGGCAAGCACTATTTGAACCTGGTAAACAAATTAATTCATATGAAAGAAGAGTTGGAGAATATTATTAATATCTCTATTCCAAGGTATATTAATGACTGTTTGGATAGCATACCATGGAAAGATATTGCCATAGCGGGTTTTTCTTGTAAAGTCGGAGCACAGGTTTCCTCCCTTGTTTTTGCCCGGGAACTCAAAGAACGGTTTCCACACATAAAGATTATATTTGGCGGTTAAAAAAAGACATTTATGTCTATTGCAGTGAAATACGGTCATTCCTTGAAATCCAGGAATATTTGAATAAAAAGACAAGTTTAATATATAGCAAAGATAACTTAAGAGAATTGTTGAAGGAATTTATAGATAAGAAACTGATGATTCTAAAAATGCTTAATGACGGAGAGAGGCCTACTTCTTGTCAAGGCCAAGCTTTGCTTATTCATTTTAGCCTTGACAAAATAGCTTATGGTACAATCAATTCTGCATATAATTTTATTCCAAGACTTTTTTCAAGCCAGTTTTTATAGGATTGTACAAACCTGTTAATTTTTTAATAACGCCTGAATACATATTCCTGAAATTAACAACAGATGGCGGATGGCATCAAGCTCGGATGCTCGGATGTAGAAGTAACACTTATGTTTCTGGGATATATTTCTTCAAATTTAATTACACCCAATCAATTGTAATTGATTGCAGGTATTGTTAAGTATGGTATAATATATTGAGTCAATAAAAAAGCTGTCTATTCGGAGGTAGCTATATGCGGGAATTTAAAATTGTGTCGGATTTTAAACTGCAGGGCGACCAGCCCGAGGCTGTGGAAAAGCTGGTAGAGGGTATAAATAAAGGATACAGGAAGCAGACATTGCTGGGTGTTACCGGTTCAGGCAAGACTTTTACCATGGCTAATGTCATTGAGAGGGTCCAGAAGCCTACCCTGGTAATTGCCCACAACAAGACTCTAGCAGCCCAACTTTGCAGTGAGTTTAAAGAGTTTTTCCCAAATAATGCCGTTGAATACTTTGTAAGTTACTACGACTATTACCAGCCTGAAGCATATATACCTTCCACAGACACTTATATTGAGAAGGATTCATCCATAAACGATGAGATTGACAAACTGAGACACTCTGCTACTGCTGCTCTGCTTGAAAGAAGGGATGTAATTATTGTAGCCAGTGTTTCATGCATATACGGCCTTGGAGACCCGGAGGACTATACTGAGCTTATGCTTTCTTTGCGACCGGGAATGCGTAAAGACAGGGATGAGATAATAAAAAAACTGGTGGAAATACAATATACAAGAAATGAAATTGACTTCAAACGCAGTACCTTTCGTGCCAGGGGAGATGTGTTGGAAATATTCCCGGCATCTTCATCCGAGCGCGTTATCCGTGTAGAGTTTTTTGGTGATGAGATTGAAAGGATAACTGAAATTGAGCCACTTACAGGTGAAATAATAGGTATAAGGTCTCATGTTGCAATTTTCCCTGCATCCCATTACACTACCACACGGGCAAAAATGGAAAGGGCTCTCGTTTCCATACAAGAAGAATTGGAAGAACGTCTGAAAGAGCTTCGAGGACAGGGAAAACTGCTGGAGGCCCAACGCCTTGAACAGAGAACAAGGTACGATATTGAAATGATGAGGGAAATAGGGTTTTGCCAGGGGATTGAGAACTACTCAAGGCATTTGAGCGGCAGGGCGCCCGGAAGTCCTCCTTATACATTAATTGACTATTTCCCCGATGATTTCCTGTTGATTATTGATGAATCCCACGTGACAGTACCACAGATAGCGGGCATGTATAATGGGGACAAATCAAGGAAAGAAGCCCTGGTTGAGTATGGCTTCAGGCTTCCTTCAGCTTTTGATAACAGACCTCTTAAATTTGAGGAGTTTGAGGAAAAAATCAACCAAGTGATATATGTAAGTGCAACACCTGCACAGTATGAAAGAGAATGTTCAGCACAAATAGTTGAGCAGATAATAAGGCCTACGGGGTTAATGGATCCGGAAGTTGTTGTAAAGCCTGTCGAGGGGCAAATAGATGACCTTATGGACGAAATCAGCAAAAGGACTGCAAAGAATCAGCGTGTGCTGGTAACTACCCTTACAAAAAGAATGGCGGAGGATTTAACTGGTTATCTTACAGAAATGGGTTTTAAAGTAAAGTATCTTCACTCTGATATTGATACTATTGAACGTATGGAAATTATAAGAGATCTCAGGCTGGGTGTTTTTGATGTACTTGTTGGGATAAACTTACTAAGAGAGGGCCTTGACTTGCCTGAAGTGTCTCTTGTTGCTATACTGGATGCTGATAAGGAGGGTTTCCTGAGGTCTGAAACTTCTCTTATACAGACTATAGGAAGAGTTGCAAGGAATGTGGAAGGTAAAGTAATAATGTATGCCGATATTGTTACTGAATCCATGAGAAGAGCAATTAATGAGACCAACAGGAGAAGAAGGATCCAGATGGAGTATAACCGTAAACACGGTATTACTCCTAAAAGCATCCAAAAAGGGATAAGAGATATTATAGAAGCTACCAGGGTTGCAGAAGATAAGGGAAAGTACGGGATTGAAGAAGAGGTAGGAGTTAAAAGGACTAAAGGAATTGAAGAGAACAGAAAAGACGGTGCTTTAAGTAAGGAAGATTTGGAGAGGATTATTGAAAGGCTGACAAAAGAAATGAAGGCTGCGGCAAAAAATTTGGAGTTTGAAAGGGCAGCGCAACTGAGAGATAGAATTACTCAGCTAAAAGAAGAGTTCAAAAGTAAGAGTTTATAAGTGAGAAGTTGAAAACAGGAATAGAGAAACTGTAAATTTACAGAAATGGAGAAAACGTAAATTTAAAGCTAAAGCTGAAGCTAAAGCTGAGGGAAATACGGGGTGCGAATAATAATGGTAAGAAACAGCATTTATATAAAAGGGGCAAGAGAACACAACTTAAAAAACATTGATCTGGAAATACCAAGGGACAAGTTTGTGGTTATTACGGGACTAAGCGGTTCAGGGAAATCCTCCCTGGCTTTCGACACCATATATGCTGAAGGACAGAGAAGATATGTAGAGTCCCTTTCTGCATATGCCAGGCAGTTTTTAGGACAAATGGAAAAACCTGAAGTGGACTATATAGAGGGGCTTTCCCCGGCCATATCAATAGACCAGAAGACCACCAGCAGGAATCCCCGTTCAACAGTTGGTACGGTAACGGAAATATATGATTATCTAAGGCTTTTATATGCAAGAATTGGCATTCCCCATTGTTACAACTGTGGAAGAGAAATATCCCAGCAGACGGTAGACCAGATGGTGGACCAAATAATGTCCCTGGAAGAAGGAACAAGAATCCAGATTTTGGCGCCTGTTGTGAGGGGAAGGAAGGGCGAGTATAGTAAACTAATTGATGATGCCAGAAGGGGTGGATTTGTAAGGGTAAGGGTTGACAAGGAAGTATTTGACGTAAATGATCCGATAAAGCTTGATAAGAATAAAAAGCATAATATTGAAATAGTAGTGGACAGGCTGGTGGTAAGGTCTGACATCAGGAAAAGGCTTGCAGAGTCAATAGAAACCGTATTAAGATTGTCCGGAGGGCTTTTGCGGGTGGATGTTGTAGGCAAGGAAGAACTGGTGTTCAGCCAAAACTTTGCCTGCAGTGACTGTGGTATCAGCATAGAAGAACTTACACCAAGGATGTTTTCTTTTAATAATCCCTTTGGTGCCTGTCCTGTATGTACAGGATTGGGGGTTCTGCTAAAAATGGATCCTGACCTGATTATCCCCGATAGATCCAGGTCTTTGGCTGAGGGTGCAATAGTAATAAACGGTTGGAATCTGGAAAATGGAGACGGATATTCAAGAATGATTTTTGAAGCCCTTGCAAAGTACTATCAATTTAGCCTTGATATACCTGTTGAGAAGCTGCCTCCCCATATATTGGACATAATATTATACGGTACAGGTGGAGAGAAAATCAGGATAGAATATGAAAGGGATTACGGAAGCGGAAATTACATGGCAGCATTTGAAGGGATAATTAATATTTCTGAAAGAAGGTATAATGAAACCCAGTCAGAAAGTATGAAGCAATACTATGAAAGTTTTATGAGCAGCACGCCATGTCCTGAGTGTAAAGGTGCACGGTTGAAAAAAGAGAGTCTTTCAGTAACTATTGGAGGTAAAAATATTTATGAGTTAACATGTATGCCGGTATATGAAATAAAAGCTTTTTTAAGTAATTTGCAGCTTACTGAACGTCAGAAACTAATAGCCCATCAGATATTGAAGGAGATTAATGCAAGATTAGGATTTCTTATTGATGTGGGGCTGGATTATTTAACCCTTTCCCGGTCTGCCGGTACTCTATCAGGGGGAGAGGCCCAAAGGATAAGGCTCGCAACACAAATAGGTTCAGGATTGATGGGTGTCCTGTATATACTTGATGAACCAAGCATAGGCCTACATCAGAGGGATAATGGCAGACTTTTGGCTACATTGAAGAAACTTAGGGATTTAGGAAATACTTTAATTGTTGTAGAACATGACGAAGAAACCATGTATGCTGCAGACCATATAATTGACCTTGGCCCGGGGGCGGGGCTCCATGGGGGGTATGTGGTGGCTGCCGGTAGTATTGAAGAAATAAAAAAATGTGAAGAATCTGTTACAGGACAATATCTTAGTGGTAAGAAGAGAATAGAGGTTCCTGAGAAAAGACGTAAGCCTGACGAAAAATGGCTGGAAATAATAGGAGCCAGGGAAAATAATCTAAAGGACATAAATGTAAAAATACCTTTAGGGGTTTTTACTTGTGTTACCGGAGTGTCAGGGTCAGGTAAAAGCTCATTGATTAATGAAATACTGTATAAAAGGCTTGCTGTCGAACTAAACAGGGCAAGGCTGAAACCTGGAGATCATGATGCAATCCTTGGCCTTGAGCACCTTGATAAAGTAATAAATATTGATCAGTCGCCTATCGGAAGGACGCCCAGGTCAAACCCTGCTACCTATACAGGTGTATTTGACCATATAAGGGAAGTCTTTTCTTCTACTACAGAGGCAAAAATGAGAGGATACAAACCCGGAAGGTTCAGTTTTAATGTAAGAGGTGGAAGGTGTGAAGCGTGCAACGGTGATGGTATTATTAAAATAGAAATGCATTTTCTTCCTGACGTGTATGTTCCATGTGAAGTTTGCAAAGGTAAGAGGTATAACAGGGAAACCCTGGAAGTAAAATACAAGGGGAAGAATATATCGGATGTACTTGATATGACAGTGGAAGACGCATTAGAGTTTTTCGCGAACATACCCAAAATTCAAAGAAAACTTCAAACCCTATTTGATGTCGGACTGGGTTACATTAAGGTAGGACAACCTTCCACTACCCTTTCGGGCGGGGAAGCGCAGAGAATCAAGTTGGCTACCGAACTCTCAAAACGGGGTACAGGGAGGACAATGTATATACTTGATGAACCTACAACAGGGCTTCATATAGCTGATGTGCACAGACTTATTGATGTGTTGCAGCGCCTGGTTGATGCCGGTAACTCTGTAGTGGTAATAGAACATAATCTGGATGTTGTAAAGACAGCGGATTATATAATTGATTTAGGTCCGGAAGGAGGAAATGGCGGCGGCTATATAGTTGCAGAAGGCACGCCTGAGGAGGTATCAAAATTGGAAGTTTCATATACCGGGCAGTTCCTTAGTAAGATACTTGATAAATAGTATTTTTTATGGAAATTAATTAATTAAAGTTAATTAAAATAAATTAAATAGGTATATTTAACGTACTTGGGCATATAAAGGCCTTTTTAGACCTTTTATTTAACTAGACTTTAGGTATGATTATGTGATATACTATAATGTCTAATATTTAGGAGATGATAAGTATGATGATGTGTACTGCTTGCAACAAAAATATTGCTGTAGTTTTTATAACTAAAATAGTAAACGGCAGACAGACCCAGGAAGGTTTATGCCTGTCATGCGCAAAGAAACAGGGGATTCAACCTATTAACCAACTTATTGAGCAGACAGGCATGACTGATGAGGATATAGAGAATTTAAATAACCAGGTAAGCGGTTTTCTTGAGAATATTGATATAGATAAATTAATTGAAGAAGCTCCTGACCATAATCCAGGAGGAATGGGGAATTTGTTTTTCAATTTCTTTAATAAAGCATTTCCCAGGAATACCGGCCAGGATGAAAATCCGTCTGATGGAAGGAGACGGGGAAAATTTGAGGATAGAGAGCTCAAAAATACGACACGTACTAAAACACAGGAAAGAAAAAACAACAAAAAGAAAAAATACCTGGATATGTATGGGATCAATCTTACTGAGAAGGCTAAGGAAGGGGATATTGACCGCATAATAGGAAGAGAAAAGGAAATTGAAAGAGTAATCCAGATCTTGAACAGAAGGACAAAAAACAATCCTGTTTTGATAGGAGAACCGGGTGTAGGGAAGACCGCCATAGCGGAAGGTTTAGCATTAAAAATTGCAAACAGGAGTGTACCTGCAAAGCTGTTAAATTCTGAAGTGTATTTGCTTGATTTGACTTCAATTGTAGCCGGCACACAGTTTAGAGGACAGTTTGAAGCCAGGATGAAAGGCATAATTGAGGAGGCAAAAGCTCTAGGGAATATAATTTTTGTAATTGATGAATTGCATAACATTATAGGAGCAGGAGATGCAGAAGGGGCAGTGAATGCTGCAAATATATTAAAACCTGCCCTGGCAAAAAGAGAAATCCAGGTAATTGGAGCAACAACCCTGGATGAGTACAGAAAATATATTGAAAAGGATTCAGCTCTTGAAAGGCGTTTTCAGCCTGTTATTGTGGATGAACCCTCAATTGAGGAAAGTATTGAAATATTAAAAGGAGTAAAGGATTATTACGAAAAGTACCATAACGTAAAAATACCTGATGAGGTTATAGAGGCGGCCGTATACTTGTCTGAAAGGTATATAACGGACAGATATCTTCCTGATAAAGCTATTGACGTAATTGATGAAGCAGGTTCAAGAGTTAATTTAAACAATAAAACTCTTGTGGAGCTCGAAATGCTGAAAGAGGAGCTTGCGCGAGTCCAGGAAGAAAAAGAAAATGCAGTATCTGCAGATTCAATAGAAGATTATCAAAAAGCGGCAGACTTGAAAGTTAGAGAATGTAAGCTTGTGGAAAGGATTAAGGCCATAGAGGAAAAATGCGAGGATATTGAGATTACAGTGGAAGATGTAGCCTATGTTGTTGAAGCATGGACCGGTATTCCGGTGCAAAGGATAACGGAAATTGAGACCCAGAAGCTTTTAAATCTTGAAGAGAGACTTCATAAAAGGGTTATAGGCCAAAACGAGGCTGTAAGCAGCCTGGCACGGGCCATAAGAAGAAACAGGGCAGGATTCAGAAGAAAGAAAAAACCTAGTTCCTTTGTCTTTGTAGGTCCGACCGGGGTTGGGAAAACTGAACTTGTTAAGGCCCTTGCCGTGGAATTATTTGAAAGTGAAGAGGCACTGATAAGACTGGATATGTCTGAATATATGGAGAAACATTCTGTTTCGAAACTGATAGGTTCTCCCCCTGGATATGTTGGGTACGATGAAGGGGGACAACTAACTGAAAAGATCAGAAGAAAACCTTATTCGGTTATATTGCTGGACGAAATTGAAAAAGCCCATCCCGATGTGTTCAATATGCTCTTGCAGATACTTGAAGATGGAAGATTAACCGACAGCCAGGGAAGGACAGTAAGTTTTGAGAATACAGTAATAATAATGACATCTAATGCAGGAACAACTTTGAAGTCGAGTGGTATTGGTTTTGGTAAAGACCAGTATAAGGACATGGAGGGAAAGGTAAAGGAAGTCTTACGGGAAACTTTTAGACCGGAATTCTTAAACCGTCTTGATGAAATAATTGTGTTTACAGAGCTTGATAAAGATGAGTTAAGGCAAATTGTAGAGCTTATGCTAAAAGAAGTTGAAGATAATGTAAAAGAAAAAGGTATGACCATAAGTGTTACAGACAGAGTAAAAGAATTTTTACTCGAAAAAGGTTATGATGCGAAATTTGGAGCCAGACCATTAAGACGAACAATACAAAGATATATTGAAGATGAGCTGTCTGAACTTTACTTGAGGGGTGTATTCAAAGAAGGAAGCAATATTATTGTTGATGTTGAGAATGGAGAGTTGGTTTTTAAAGAAACCGTAATGAGCCTTGCTGCACCTGTAAAAATGGGATTAGACAATTAAATTGAATTGTATAATTGTATAAACGAATATAAAATTATAAAATGAAAATTTGTCTACAGAGTAGTATCACAGAAGCATGGTGCAATTGAAAGGATAAATGTTCGGCATTTACCGAGAAGATTATTTATACGGGAAACGGACTATAAATTCCGTTCCTTGCCCAATTTGACTTCTAACATTAATATCCCCGTTATAAAGATTGACTATATGCTTTACTATGGAAAGGCCGAGCCCGGTTCCGCCCATGCTTCTTGACCTACCCTTATCTACCCGGTAAAAACGCTCAAAAATCCTTGGAAGATGTTCTTCCGGTATTCCTATACCTGTATCTTTGATCCTTATAATCAGGCAGCCTTCCTCCCTGTACGCTGAAATAAATACACTGCCGCCGGTTATATTGTATTTTATACCGTTATCAACCAGATTTATTAGCATTTGCTTAATCCTGTCCTTGTTTGCATTCATTAAAAGCTTATCGTCAACATTCTCGGTTTGAAGGACAATTCCTTTTCTATCCGCTTCAGGTTTTAATATTTCCACACATTCGTCAATTGTATGTTTGATATTGAAGGTCTCAATGTTTATATCACTCTTACGAGATTCAATCTCTGAAAGCTGAAGAATATCGTTAATTAATGTATACAGCCTTTCAGCTTCAATATCAATTATTTCAAGGAATTTATCAGCAACCTCTTTATCATTGACTGCACCGTTCCTTAAAGTTTCAACAAAACCCCGTATTGAAGTGAGAGGCGTCTTCAGTTCATGTGTAACATTGGATACAAACTCAGTACGAATCTGTTCAAGCTTTTTTATATTTGTTATGTCCTGCACGGATATAACGGCTCCATGACTAAATTCTGAAAATGTGCTTTCGCCGAAAATAAAGCTTTCATCGTTTTCTCCAATTTGCTCACTTTTTAACTCTGCTTGAACAGGTACCGTAGTTATTCTGTATACCTTATTGCCTGAATAGCCCATGTTAATTTCCTCGGACAAAACAACCCTGTTTTTTAAAGTTTCGTTCAGCATCTTATTAACTTGAGTGTTTCTGACAATTTCCACGAATTTTTTCCCGGTAATTACTTCCTCTTCAGAAAAAGAGATGTTAAACAGTCGGTATGCCACCGAATTTATTAATACTACCGTGCTGTTTTTATCTACAGCTATAATCCCGTCAGTCATGTTATTTAATATTGTATCCATCTTAAGATTCCTATCCTTTAAATCGTATACTGTCTTTTCAAGTTGAGAAGCCATATTGTTAAAGGTCTCCGCCAATTGGGCAATCTCATCCCGGGATTTTATTTCTGCCCGCACCTTATAGTTGCCTGAAGAAATCTCACCGGATTTCAGAATAAGTTCATCTATAGGGTCCGTAATGGAACTTGAAAATCTTAAAGTTACTATTAAAGTAAGAGTTATACTTGCCAATAGCCCCAGAAATTCATAATTCAGGATGATGCTGTATATTTTTTGTATCTGTGTAAGTGGTACTGATAACCTTACTATGGTTTTTATTTCTTTTACAGGAAATGCAATGTAAAGAAAATCCATATTAAGAGTATTGCTAAAACGAATGTCTTTTCCCATACTGCCATGAATGGCTTCCTGAATTTCTTTCCGGTTCAAATGATTCTCCATGGTATGGTAGTCTGCTTCAGAATCGCCAAGGACTCTCCCTTCGGAATCAATAAATGTAATCCTTATCTTATTCTGGCCTGACACTTCAGAGTTTAGGACTTCCGAATAGAACTTTGCAGCTTCGTTAAAATCAACAGCTTCGCCATTGTGGAGTTCCTCTAGTAAATGATGACGAATAAGTAGAGCGCAGCTTTTCATTCTTTCTTCCACTTCAGTTTTATAAAAGTGCCGAGTCAGATAAAAAGTAAAAATTCCTGTAATTGACATGCATATTAATATTAATATTGAGTAATATGAAAATATTTTCTTTCTCATACCGGCTCCTTATACTTTATTTCCTGGTTCGTTGTACTATAACTGGCTTGTTATACTAACTTTTTTGCTCTGATGAACAGTCACTTATCTCTAAAACGGTAACCTATACCTCTTACGGTTTCAATATATTCCGGGTTGGCATCGTCGTCTTCAATCTTCTGCCTTAAATACCTTATGTGCACATCTACTGTCCTGGTCTCTCCATAGTAATCAAAACCCCAAACCTTATCAAGCAAAAAATCTCTGGACAACACTTTTCCTTTATTAACCAAAAGAATTTTTAAAAGTTCAAATTCCTTTAAGGTCATATCAAGGAGTTTGCCGCCCTTATATACTTCACGGCGCTCAGGGTATATACAAATGTCTTTGTACTTTATCACACTCTCACTGCTTTCCCCTTCAGAAACATTGTTCACCCTCCGCAAAACTGCTCTGACTCTGGCAGTAAGTTCCCGCACACTGAAAGGTTTTGTAATGTAGTCGTCCGCTCCAAGTTCCAGCCCCAATACTTTATCAAACTCTTCACTTTTCGCCGTCAGCATAATTACAGGGATGCCGGCTGTCCTTTTGTTTTTACGGATGATTTTGCATACTTCAAGCCCGTCTATGCCTGGAAGCATAATATCAAGTATAAAAAGACCAGGGAGGGATGTTTCGATTTCCTTTAAAAGGTCTTCGCCCTTATCAAACAGGGAAACCCTATAACCATTTAATTCAAGATTATACTTAATCAATTGCTGGATGTGGATATCATCCTCCAATATATATATCAATTCTTTTTCCATAAAAACCCCTTTTAAAAATTTTAGTTTAAAATAATACTTTAGTGCAAAACTAATACTTTCATATTAATATTCAAAAATTGATATTCAAATATTTTATACCCTTTAAATTTTATACCTATTAAATATTTTAACAGAACAAGCTCTTTAATTAAACTTCAAATTTCAATGTCTGCAAATGGATTCCGTTTTGCGTCATCCTTATGGAGTATTTTTGCAAGGTGTTCATGTTCTCCCGTCACATTAAATACAACCCACTCCCCTATATTTGTTGCGTGGTCAGCCATTCTTTCAAGGTATTTTGCAATAAACAGGAAATTTATTACCTGGTCAATGGAGTCAGGCTCATTTTTCACTATATTGATGAGCTCCAGCTTTATCTTTGCAAAAAGGTTGTCAACATCATCATCGTCAGAGCACACTTCTTTGGCAAGCTCAATATCTTGTTTTACATAGGCGTCAAGCGACTTTTTTACCATGTTTTTAGCTAATTCGGCCATTAGAGGTATGTCAATCAAAGGTTTTATATATTTTTCTCCTGCCATGCGTATTGTTATTTCCGCAATATCTGCTGAATGGTCGGCTATTCTCTCCATGTCTGTAATGATTTTCAGCGCTGTACCTATTGAACGCAAATCCTTGGCAAGGGGTTGCTGGGTAGCTATAAGGTGCAGGCATTTCCTTTCAATTTTCTGCTCAAGGTCGTCGATAATGTCATCATCTAAGAAAACTCTTTTTGCCAATTTGATGTCTTGTTTTTTTAGCGCAAGAATTGTTTTCTCAATGGATTCTTCCACAAGGCTGCCCATTTTAATCAATTCCATGTGCAATTCTTTTAACTCGGTATCGAATGAATGTCTTGTTACCATAATAACCCTCCCGTACAATGTTTTTTGTATTAATTTTATTAACCAAATCTCCCTGTAATGTAGTTTTCTGTCCTGACATCAGTTGGTTTGCTAAATATTTCTTCAGTATCTCCGTATTCTATAACCTCACCGTTGAGGAAAAAGGCGGTTTTGTCCGAAATACGGCCGGCCTGCTGCATGTTGTGGGTGACAATGACAATAGTATACTTTTCCTTTAATTCATGGATTAAATCCTCAATTTTAAGGGTGGATATAGGATCAAGGGCCGAAGTGGGCTCATCCATTAACAGCACCTCGGGTTCTACAGCCAGTACCCTGGCAATACAGAGTCTTTGCTGCTGGCCTCCCGATATACCCAAAGCACTATGTTTAAGCCGGTCTTTTACTTCTTCCCAGAGAGCGGCGCTTCTTAAACTCCTTTCAACAATCTCATCAAGTCTGGACTTATTCTTAATGCCGTGTATTCTGGGACCATAGGCAATATTATCATATATTGACATTGGAAAGGGATTGGGCTTTTGAAATACCATTCCTACCCTTTTTCTCAAGTTTACAACATCATAATTTTCGTCATATATACTATGACCATCAAGAAATACTTTACCCGTTATTGTAACATTAGGTATCAGGTCATTCAATCTGTTAAGAGATTTAATGAAAGTTGATTTTCCGCAACCCGAGGGGCCTATGAGTGCGGTAACCTTATTTTCTTCAATATCCATATTTATGTTTTTTAAAGCTTGCACATTCCCATAAAAGAGGTTCAAGCCCAGTGAGGAGATTTTAATTGCATTGTTATTTGTATTTATTTTTTTTGTTTTTGTTTCACTGCATACGTCCATCTATTTTCTAACTCCTTTATTTATTCTATTTGTAAGCAAAGAGGCTGCCATGTTTATAAATGTTACAAGGATCACAAGCACGGCAGCGGTGGCATATGTCTTTTCAAAAGATATGCCTTCTTTAGCTAGGATATAGAGGTGGACCGAAAGAGTCCTTCCTGAATTCATTATATTTCTCGCAATATTTTTTCCCATTCCTGCTGTTAAATAAACAGCTGCAGTTTCACCTACAATACGGCCTGTACTAAGTATTACTGCCGTTAGGATGCCTGGTATGGCACAGGGCAAAACAACTTTTGTTACAGTGGTGAGCTTTGTGGCACCAAGGGCAAGGCTGCCTTCTCTGTAAGAGTTGGGCACTGCTTTTAAAGATTCTTCGGTAGTGCGGATAATTGTTGGGAGCACCATTATACTCAATGTCAATGCTCCTGCAAGTATTGAAAAGCCGAATTTAAGTATGGTTACAAAGAATATGAAGCCAAACAAACCGTAAAGTATGGAAGGGATTCCAGCCAATGTTTCAACTGTAAACCGAATTGTATTTATTATTTTCCCCGGTTTTGAATACTCCACCATATATATTGCGGCACCAATGCCTATGGGAACAGAAACAGCAAGGGATACAATTATTATAAAAAGGGTATTTATTATCATGGGAAATATTCCATCATGCCTGGTGTTGTTCGGCAAAGTTAGAAATCCCCATGTTATATGAGGGAATCCCTTTATAAAAATATAAATCAGTAACCACAGCAAGAAGCCTATTGCTGCAAGTGAAAATGACCACAAAGCTATTTCCAGCAGCTTATCTATTTTTCTTTTTGTCATGTTTTACACCTGCCTGAATTCTTTCGCATTTTAGTTTAGGGTTTAAATTTCTATTTGTTTTTATTTGCTTTCCTTGATGACTTTGTTTATTTTACCTGTTTTGCAGCCTGTTTTGCCCGTCTTACTTACAAGAACGTTAAATATTATGTTTAATGCCATAATAAAAAGGAATAAAATAACTCCTGTGGCAAAAAGGGCATTTTCATGCTCGCCAAATGCATAACCCATTTCAAGTGCAATGTTAGCTGTAAGAGTACGGACAGGGCTTAAAAGTGATTTTGGCATTAATGTCGAATTTCCGGCCACGAGAATAACTGCCATGGTTTCTCCTATTGCCCTGCCCATTCCAAGTACTATTGAGGCCATAATCCCGGACCTGGCAGCAGGCAGTATTACTCTGAATATTGTCTGGATATGAGTTGCTCCAAGGGCAAGGGAGCCTTCCCTGTACTCAACGGGTACAGTCCTGATAGCAGTTTCAGATATGTTTATTATTGTAGGCAGTATCATAAAAGTTAATATTATGATAGCAGCCAGCAGGCTGTTGCCTGGGGGAGCGAGGTGTGTTCTGATTAAAGGGACAATAACAACAAGGCCGAAAAAACCGTATACAACTGATGGTATACCGGCAAGAAGCTCAATAGCAGGTTTAAACAGTTTAACAATAACAACCGGCGCAATTTCGGAAAGGAAAATTGCAGTAAATATTCCTATAAGTGTACCTGCAAACACTGAACCGAGAGTTGCAAGTAGGGATGCTGCAACCATGGGTAAAATTCCAAATGACGCATCTCCATTTGCAGGAGTTGGATTCCAGTCCCTACCGAAGACAAAATTAAAGAACCCTATTTTAAATATTATAGGGGTTCCTTTAATTAAAATATAAACTGTTATGAGGATAAGAGATAAAAGAGAAACAAATGCGCAGAAAAACAGCAATTTTTCAATCATTATTTCTTTTACAATTTCTTTAACTGTTTTTCTTCCTTTTCTGTTAAATTTATCTTCATTTTTGTCTGTTGTTATATTCTTTTTTACTGCAGTGAGGTTTTTAGTTACGCTCATTAAATTTCCTCCTGTTTTACTTATTACTACTTGTTGACAGGAATATAGCCTTCTTCTTCTACAATGTTCTGCCCTTCATCACTTAATACAAAATCTACAAATGATTTTGCCAGCCCTTGTACATCACCTTTAGTTAACATTATAAAAGGCCTTGATAACGGGTATGAACCGGCAAGAACATTATCTACTGAAGGTTCTACACCATCAATTATCAACGTCTTTATTGAGCCATCAATGAAACCGAAAGATACATAACCTATAGCATCTTGGTTGCTTGCGATTGCAGCTTTCATTGGACCATTGCCGTCAAAAACCAGAGCTTCTTTGACAACCTGGTCTTCAATCTTTAATAACTCTTCAAAAGCCCCTCTAGTACCTGACCCTGCTTCACGGCTTAACACTACTATTTTTTTGTCACTGCCTCCAACTTCTTTCCAGTTGGTTATTTCGCCTTTGAATATTTTAATTGCCTGTTCTGTTGTCAGCTCTTTTACAGGGTTGTCGGGATGAACTGCAATGGCAATACCGTCTTTTGCTATCACATACTCTTTAAGTCCCCAGCCTTTTTCTTCTTCTTTTAATTCACGGGAAGATGTTCCTATATCCCCTGTGCCATCTTTAGCTGCAAGTATTCCTTTGCTTGAACCTACACCCTGATAGTTGATTACCACATCGGGATTTTTATCCTTAAATTTTTCTGCCATAATTTCCGCAAGGTGTTGTACAGATGTCGAACCGATAATTTCAAGAGTGCCTTTTTGGCTAGTATTTTCTTTACTGCCTTCACTTGATAAATCACAGCCGGCAAATAGAATTGTTGATGTAATTATTACAGCGGCCAGAATTGATATTAGCTTTACATTCAGAATGGATTTCCCATTTAAAATACTTAATATTCTTTTCATTTTCATAAGTTTATACCCCCTAACTTTAAACAAAGTTTAGTATTTTTTTTCTGAATCCAGCTTATGTATTGAAGGTTAATGTCGTATTAACTATATGTTAAATCCATGTAAAATCATTGAGTTTTATTATAAATAAACACAATTTTTCCCCAAAATTTATTGATTCTTTATAAATAAGTATGATATAATTTTAACAGTTTAGTATAACTATGTTATAATTTTAACAATTTAGACGTAATAACTAACTTACGATAGTAGTTTTAATTATTTTGCATGTTTTTAGGGTGTGTAGGAGGAGCTTGATTTATAAATGACTACATACACACTTTATAATTTTGCTTAATATTGTTAAATAAAACACAAACAATGTTAAATATAATACAAACAATGTTAAATATAATACAAACAATTTAAGCATGACATAAAATTTCTATTATGGGGGGATTGTATGAGAAATAATAATTTAGCACTATGTAAGTGCAAAGAGGAAACCGACAGGGAAAAATATGCCAGGATAGGTGAAATTATTGATGAGTATAAGGACAAAGAAGGCAGCTTAATACCAATTCTGCATATGGCGCAGGGAATTTTCGGATACCTTCCAATGGAACTTCAGCAATTTATAGCTGATAAACTTGGGAAACCTCTGTCGGAAGTCTATGGAGTTGTGACATTCTATTCATTTTTTTCTACAAAACCGCGAGGAGAAAATACAATCAGGGTATGTCTTGGGACTGCTTGTTATGTAAGAGGTGGAAAGAAGATACTAGAAAAGCTTAAGCAGCTTCTTGGAATTGAGGTGGGGGAGACAACTGAAGACTTAAAGTTTACCCTTGAAGTCATGCGGTGTATGGGCGCGTGCGGGCTTGCACCTGCCATTACAATAAATGGAAAGGTTTATAAACAGGTTAATCCTGATAAGCTGGAGGCCATTCTTGAAAAGTATTATTAATGGATTGGGGTGAGAGGAATATATGGGTGAGGAAATTAATAAGGATAATTGCCAAAAAACTATTCTAATTAGAACTAAAGAGGATTTGATAAAGATAAAGGAGAATTACATTAATGAAACAAGACGGTACAAATACAAAATAATGGTATGTTCAGGGGCAGGGTGTATTTCGTCAAATTGCTACGCTGTTAAAGAAGCACTGATTAAGTCTTTGAAAGAAAACAATATGCAAAATGAAGTACTTGTGACCGAAACAGGATGTATGGGGACCTGCGACTTAGGCCCGGTTATGCTTGTAATGCCTGGGGGAGTTTTTTATACCAAACTGGACCCTTCGATTATTCCGGATATAGTGTCTTCGCACCTTGTCAACGGTAAAATCAAGATAGACAATACTTACTTTGATAGAAAGAAAAATGAATATATACCATACTTGAAAGATATAGACTATTTTAAAGACCAGGTGAAAATCGCCTTAAGGAATTGCGGTAATATAGCCTTTTCGTCTCTTGAGGAGTACATAGCTAATGACGGATACATGGCATTGGCAAAGGTACTCAGTGGGATGTCTCCTGAAGAAGTTGTAGAAGAAATCAAAAAATCCGGATTAAGAGGCCGGGGAGGCGGAGGATTCCCTACCGGCATAAAATGGCAGTCAGGGTTAAATGCTGAGGGCAGTGTTAAATATATTGTTTGCAATGCAGATGAGGGTGACCCTGGAGCATTTATGGACAGAAGCATACTGGAAGGCGATCCTCATTCTGTTATTGAGGGTATGCTTATTGGCGGATATGCCATTGGGGCATGCAAAGGGTATGTGTATGTAAGAGCTGAATACCCCCTTGCAGTAGAGAGGCTTGAGGATGCAATTAAAAAAGCCCGTGAAGCCGGGTTGTTGGGAGAAAATATTTTACAGAGCGGATTTGACTTTGATATTGAAATAAGGATTGGTGCCGGTGCTTTTGTATGTGGAGAAGAAACCGCACTTATGGAATCTATAGAAGGAAACAGGGGAGAGCCCAGGCAAAAACCGCCATTTCCATTTGAGAAAGGCCTTTTCGATAAACCTACCATTATCAATAATGTTGAAACTTTTGCCAATGTCCCTCCAATTATTCTAAAGGGGAGCGAATGGTTTGCAAAATATGGCACAGACAAAAGCAAAGGTACCAAGGTGTTTGCTCTTGCCGGAGATATAAACAATACCGGGATTGTTGAAGTGCCAATGGGCATAACCGTGGGCGATATTATTTTTAACATTGGCGGAGGAATTCCAAAGAAGAAAGAGTTTAAAGCCGCCCAAACCGGAGGCCCTTCAGGTGGGTGTTTAACCAGAGAGCACCTGAACACTCAAATCGATTATGATTCCCTTACCAATCTAGGAACTATCATGGGTTCTGGCGGGCTAATAATCATGGATGAGGATACATGCATGGTTGATATGGCGAGGTTCTTTATGGAATTCGTACAGGATGAATCATGCGGGAAATGTGTCCCTTGCAGGCTTGGAACAAAAAGAATGCTGGAGATTCTGGAAAGGATAGTAAAAGGAGAAGGCCGAGAAGGAGATATAGAGCTTCTGGAAGAAATCGGGTATATGGTAAAAGAGGCTGCCGTCTGCGGTTTGGGCCAGACTGCGCCGAATCCTGTGCTTAGTACCATTAGGAACTTCAGGGAAGAATATGAGGAACATATAAAGCATAAATATTGCCGTGCAGGAGTATGCGCTGATTTGTTTATTTCTCCTTGCCAGAATGCATGTCCTGCTGGAGTAAATGTACCGGGGTATATTGCTTTAATAGCTGCCGGAAGGATAAGGGACGCATACAACCTTATAAGAAAGGAAAACCCTTTTCCGGCGGTATGTGGAAGGGTTTGCACACATCCGTGCGAAAGCAGGTGCAGAAGAGCGCAGCTTGATGAACCTATTTCGATTGCCGATTTAAAAAGATATGTTGCCGATTATGTAATGATGCATGAAGAACCGTATATGGATTTAGTATTCCCCAAAAAGGGCAAAAGCGTCGGTATTATTGGTGCAGGACCTTCAGGACTGACTTGCGGTTACTATCTTGCAAGGCTTGGTTACGATGTAGAAGTTTATGAAGCACAAAGTGTTGCAGGAGGGATACTTGCTTTTGGGATACCGGAATACAGGCTTCCAAAGCATATACTTCAGCATGAAATAAAATTGATAGAGCAGGTTGGAGTAAAGATACACCTGAATACTGAAGTGGGTGTTGATATCAGCTTCTACCAGCTCAAGGAGCGGCATGATGCAATATATATTGCGACAGGAACACAGTTCTCAAGAAGGGTGGACATCCCCGGCGAAGATTTGAAGGGTGTATACCATGGCCTTGAATTCTTGAGGGATATAAACTTAGGAAGGAATGTCAAAGTCGGTGCCAAGGTCGCTGTTATAGGCGGAGGAAATACGGCTATTGATGCAGCAAGATGCGCAGTACGGCTGGGAGCGAAAGAAGTTACCATCCTGTACAGGAGAGGCATAGAAGACATGCCTGCGGATGAAAGGGAAGTGAAGGATGCAATTGAAGAGGGTATAAACATCATACCTTATGCAGCGCCCGTGGAGTTTACCGGAAAAGATAGGGTACAAGAAGTCCGGTGCATAAGAATGGGGCTGGGACAGTTTGATTCCAGCGGCAGGAGAAAGCCAATACCAATTCCGGGTTCGGAATTCATAATTGAAGTTGACATGGTAATTCCCGCTGTAAGCCAATATTCGGATTTGCCATTTATAAATAAAGACGAGGTTGAGGTTACAAAGTGGGGTACATTTGTCACTGATAGCGAGACCCTGATGACAAAGATGAAAGGCGTGTTTGCCGGCGGAGATGTAGTAAGGGGTTCTGATGTGGTAATTACGGCTATTGCCGATGGAAAAAAAGCGGCAAAATCCATAGATATATACCTGGGCGGCAATGGGATCCTGAATACCGGAGAAGACATAGAAATACCAAAACCTTCGGGTGAAGAGGAAATAGTTGAGCATGAAAGGTTCCCCATGAAATACCTTGCTCCCGAAGAGCGCAAGAAATCTTTTGATGAAGTTGCGGTTGGATTCCATAAATTAAATGCTATTGCTGAAGCCATGAGGTGCTTAAGATGTGACAGGAGGGTTTAATTATGGTAAATTTAATTATAAATAACAAGAAGATTTCAGTGCCAGAAGGTACTACAATCCTTGAGGCTGCAAAACAACATAATATATTAATCCCAAGTTTTTGTTACCTGGAGGGTGTTCATAAGGTTGGTTCCTGCAGGATATGCGTAGTTGAAGTAGAGGGGGCAAAAACCCTTCAGGCTTCGTGCATAACAACAGTAAGGGAAGGAATGGTTGTAAGGACTAATACGGAAAAGGTAAGGAAGGCAAGAAAGCTAATATATGAACTGATGCTTTCCGACCACCCAAAAGACTGCCTTAATTGTGCAAGAAACCAAAACTGTGAATTGCAAAAGCTGGGTGAGGTTATACAAATAAGCGAGTCAAGGTTTGAAGGTGAAAAGTCCAAGATGAAGATTGACAATTCTTCACCTTCCATAACCAGGGACACTTCAAAGTGTATCTTGTGCCGGAGGTGTGTAACCGTTTGTAATGAAATACAGGGCGTAGGCGTACTGAATGTCCAGCAAAGGGGATTCAAGACTGTTATAGCTCCTGCCGGTGATTTGCCTTTAAATTCAGTAAATTGTGCCTACTGCGGGCAGTGTACTGTTGTATGCCCTGTGGGGGCGCTGCAGGAGAAAGATTCCATAGGGAAAGTGTGGGAAGCTTTGCATGATAAAAATAAAAGAGTTGTGATACAGACGGCTCCCGCCATAAGAGCAGCCCTGGGCGAAGAATTCGGATATGAGCCTGGTACTCTTGTAACCGGAAAAATGGTAACTGCCCTTAAATGTATGGGTTTTGATGATGTCTTTGATACAAATTTCACTGCTGACCTGACGATAATAGAAGAGGGCAACGAATTTCTACAAAGGCTTAAGCTTGCCTTTTCGGGAGGTCATGCCGTGTTTCCCATGATTACAAGCTGCAGTCCTGGTTGGATTAAATATGTGGAACACAACTTTCCTGATGAACTTGACCACATTTCTACATGCAAATCGCCCCATATGATGATGGGAGCGCTTGTAAAATCTTATTATGCAGACAAAATAGGTGTAGACCCTGAAAACATATTCGTAGTTTCTGTCATGCCCTGTACCGCCAAGAAATTTGAAATTACCCGACCTGAAATGGTGAATAATGGTGTACCTAATGTAGATGCGGTTATTACGACAAGGGAACTTGCAAGAATGATAAAAGAAGCGGGTATTGATTTTAAAACACTTGAAGACAGCCGGTTTGACAATCCATTAGGGCTTTCAACAGGAGCGGCAGATATCTTTGCAACCACCGGGGGTGTTATGGAAGCTGCCTTAAGGACTGTATATGAAATTGTAACCGGAAGAGAGCTCCCTTTCGATAAGCTCCACGTAACCCCTATTATGGGATTGGAGCAAATTAAGACTGCTGAAATTAAAATAGAGGACCCTTTGGATGAATATGAATTCCTTAATGGCGTAACGGTAAAAGTGGCTGTAACCAGCGGCCTTGCAGGAGCCAAAAAACTGATGGAAGAGGTGGCAAAAGGCCAATCACCGTACCATTTTATTGAAGTGATGGGTTGCCCTGGAGGCTGTATCAGCGGGGGAGGCCAGCCTAGACCCACCAATGATGAAATCAGAAAAAAGAGGATGGAGGCAATATATAAGGAGGATGAAGGAAAAGAATTCAGAAAGTCCCATGAAAACCCATTTATAAAGAAACTTTACGAAGAATTTCTCAAGGAACCTCTTGGACATAGATCCCATGAACTGCTTCATACTTACTATACGAAGAGGAGAGGCAGCTAAGCAGCTAATATGTAACCTGCTTCCGGTGTACCTGCATTGCTTTGCAGGGTACACCGGTTCAGGACAGTCCGCTAATAATCATTGGTCATATTTTGTCCGTAAAAGATTTCATCCATTTCTTTGAGTAAGCGGCGGGTTATTTCTTTTGCTTCTCCAGGATGGATGTCTTTTTTAGAGAAACCGAACAGGTAATTGTCAAGATCAAATTCTTTGAGTTTGCACTTTGTGTGAAAAATGTTTTCTTGGTAAACATTTACATCTATCATATAATAACGGTTACGAACATCCTCCGAAATATAATTTTGTATGGAATTAAATTTATGGTCGTTAAAAATTTTCCTGCCGGTTATGTCCCTTGTGAAACCCCTAACGCGGTAATCAATAGTCATGATATCCGCTTCAAAGCTACTGATAAGGTAGTTAAGAGCATTTAGGGGGGATATTTTCCCACAAGTTGAAACATCAATATCAGCCCGGAACGTGCAAACACCGCCGTCAGGATGGTATTCAGGGTAAGTGTGGACTGTAATATGGCTTTTATCCAGATGGGCCACTACTGCCTCGCACTTTATATTATTAGTTCCATTACCGTCTAGGATACTACTATTAGAATCATTTTTATCCGGAGAAATATAATCATTATTTGAAATAACACTTACAGGCTCTTCACATACAAGTATTGTAACACTGGCTCCCTGGGGGTCATAATCCTGTTTGGCAATATTTAGTATATTCGCCCCAATAATTTCTGTAACGTGTTTTAAAATATTTGTGAGCCTTTCAGCATTATATTGTTCATCGATATAAGAAATATAAGCATTTCTGTCTAACACCGATTTTGTGTAGCAGATATCATACATATTAAACGATAAGGTTTTTGTCAGGTTATTGAATCCATACAATTTTATTTTATTCTTTTTCATTTTTACATTATCAACCTCCTTCACAAAAACTCGTTATTTAACTGAATATGATATATTTTAGCACGATTATTACAAAATACAATACCTTAGTATAAAATATTTTTTGTTTTCAGTAAAAATCTATGTATAACTTAATTAATGTGCATTTTAGCTTTACTTTTTTTATTTGAAACTTTTGTTTTGAGGTAAAGTTTTTTGGTATTATACTATCTATTATAAATAAATTCGAAAAGTGAATAGAAAAACGATTGATAACTAATTGCTGTTCTATTTTATGAAGATGTTTCCATAAAAAGGGGCTAATAAATAAGCAATTTTTTTAAAAATATTTAGCTATTTAGCCCCTTTTATTTATATCAACAAAATAATTCATAAAATACTTCTTACAAAAGCCAAAAAGGTGACTTAAGTTCTGTAGCTTCCATTTATTTTAACATAGTCATATGACAAATCACAAGTCCACATTTTGTCGGAGAATTTACCTTCCTTTAGTTTTAAGGTTATAACAATTTCTTTTTGCTGAAGTATGCTTTTAGCCCTGGCTTCGTCAAAACCCACAGCAGCTCCATTTTTGCACACCAGCAAATCCCCTATATAAATGTCTATCTTTTCAGGGTCAAAGACTGCACCGGAATATCCTGCTGCAGTAAGAATCCTTCCCCAGTTAGCATCTTCACCAAACAAAGCGGTTTTGACAAGAGGTGATTTTGCAACTGCGCTTACTATCTTGTACGCGTCCTCTTCAGTGGCTGCACCTTCTGCAATTATTTCCACAAATTTAGTTGCTCCTTCACCATCTTTTGCTACCATCCGGGCAAGTTCAGTACATACATAGTTGAGAGCATCTTTAAATTTCTTATAGTCCCCATCTTCATTTATTATTGGGGAATTATCGGCCATTCCGTTTGCCATAATAATTACCATGTCGCAGATGCTTGTATCTCCATCAACAGAAACCCTGTTAAATGTATGGTTTACAACTTCGCTTAAAGCTTTATTTAAAAGTCCTCTTGATATATTGACGTCTGTTGTAATTACGCCAATCATTGTAGCCATTTGCGGATGAATCATTCCGGAACCTTTAGCCATACCGCCGATTATTACAGGTTTTCCCTGTATTTTAAATTCAACGGCAATTTCTTTGGAAATAAGATCGGTAGTCATTATCGCTTCTGAAGCATCATGGCCTCCATCAGGTGACATGTTGGAAACAAGGTCTTCAATAGCGGGACGAATAACTTCCATATTTAAAGGCACTCCTATTACACCAGTGGAGCCGACAAGAATATTTTCGGGCATACATTCAAGATATTGCGCGGTTATTTCAGCGATTTCTTTTGCATCCCTGTAACCCTGCTCGCCAACACAGGCATTGGCATTACCGCTGTTTATAACAATAGCAGTAGCATAACCGCTTTTTATATGTTCCATGGTTACTTGTAATGAATGACCTTTTACAATGTTTGTAGTAAAAACACCGGCTGCAGCTGCAATATCTTCGGAACAGACTATTGCTAGATCTTTCTTTCCGTTTTTCTTAATGCCGCATGCTATTCCTGCGGCAAAAAAACCTTCAGAGGCTGTAACACCTCCATCTATAAGACGCATATGATTCACTCCAGTCAAATTTAGAATTATTTGTTTTTTTATTTATCATAAATGTTTACATAAAGTAAATTTAGAATTATTTAAATTATACAGAAATGAATAACAATGTTCAATGATTTTATATAAAATTTACGATATTTTTTCATCTTAAAACTTGTTATAAGAATAATGAGTCTTGAAACATAGTAAAAACAATAGTTATAGGAAGAACAAAATCAAGTAGTTTGCGTTTCATCTCATTCATGACTGAAGTCAGGAGTGTTCACGCAAACAAATTATAAAAAAGCTCCCACCTCCAGGAATAATCCTGGGGACGAGAGTATTATGATTATGCTTCGTGGTACCACCTTGGTTTACCAATGCTTTGCAGCATCAGCCTCAACAGTAACTAATGGAAGGCTACACATCTTTAATTGTAAACATGGGGCTTTGCTTACAGTAAAAAATTTTACCACAATAACTTACGGTAACTTACTGTAATCTGCTTACAAAATCTGCATAACTTTCAATGCCATGCTCGTGAATATCAAGTCCCTGGATCTCCTCAATCCTTGATACTCTAAGACCGACTGTTTTCTTAATAACAGTAAAAAGTATAAAAGTAGTTACAAGGGTCCACACTGCAACGGAGATAACTCCAAGGGCTTGAACTCCAAGAAGATTGAATCCTCCACCGTAAAAAAGACCTAGTATGGCGCTAGCTGTTCCCGGTTTGTAGTTTGCGAACAATCCTACAAAAAGGGTTCCTGCAATACCGTTCAAACAATGTACAGTAATTGCCCCGACAGGGTCATCAACTTTTAATACTTTATCAATGAACTCAATACCAAACGTAACAACAAAACCGGACATTATGCCGATTATAATAGCACCCCACATGGTAACAACCTGGCATCCCGCAGTGATTGCAACAAGTCCCCCAAGCGCACCGTTGAGAGTTATTCCTACATCGGGTTTTTTATATTTGAACCAGGTAATAGTCATTGTAGAACAAGCGGCTGCAGCGGCAGCAAGGTTGGTAGTCATTGCTATACGGCCGATTTCTTCGTTTGCAGCAAGAGTTGAACCTGGGTTAAAACCAAACCATCCTACCCAAAGAATGAAAGCACCAAGTGCGCCAAGTGTTAAGCTGTGACCGGGAATTACATTTATTGTGCCGTCCTTGTTATATTTGCCTATACGAGGACCGAGCATGGATGCACCTACCAGTGCCGCCCAACCACCTACGGAGTGAACTACTGTAGAGCCTGCAAAGTCTACAAATCCTAAAGTGGACAGCCAGCCGCCTCCCCATACCCAGTGACCTACGACAGGGTAAATAAGAAGGCTTATAACTGCTGAATAAATCACATAAGCAATAAATTTTGTGCGTTCTGCCATGGCACCTGAGACTATAGTAGCAGAAGTTGCACAGAATACGGTTTGAAAAAATATGAATACACCTGGAGTAAGTTCGGAAAACTGGGATACGTTTGTAATTTTATCCGGGTTAAAAAATCCATTTGTACCAAAAAGCCCAAGAAAACTATCGCCAAACATAAGCCCGAATCCTATAATAAAATACAGAACAGAACCTATTGCAAAATCCATAAAGTTTTTCATTATAATATTGCCGGCATTTTTTGCCCTGGTAAAGCCGGTTTCCACCATTGCGAAGCCGGCTTGCATAAAGAAAACAAGAACAGCTGCAATCAAAGTCCACAAAATATTCAAATAGTTAAAATCCAAACTCATAAATAATCACCCTTTCATTTACATTTTCAATCTCTCATAGAAATGAAATAATTTTTGCTGATATTTACCGAAGTTTATTAGAGCGCTTTTTCTCCACGTTCTCCTGTACGTATTCTTATTACATCGGCAACATCATAGAGAAATATTTTGCCATCGCCGACATCGCCTTTTGCTAATTTACTGCATACAGCTTTTACGATATTTTCAGCTATAGTATCACTTGTTACTGTTTGAACTCTGATTTTAGGAAGAAGGTTTACTGTGTAGGTTGTTCCTCTATATTGGGCGGTAAACCCTTTTTGGTTCCCATATCCCATAACATTACTAATCATAAGCCCTGTTATTCCGCATTCCTGTAATACGATTTTTAATTCCTCAAGACGCTCCGGTTTGATTATGATTTCTACTTTTTTCATTGTGTTATCTCCTCGCTTTCTTAAAATAATGTTTTAAGATTAACTTGCATTTATCAATTTGGGTATTGCACTTTTTGCTCTTATAAAAAAGGCGCTTGGGTGGAAAATCCACCAGCGCCTTTGCTGAAATTTAATTATAAATCCAGTTTAACACAAAATATGCAATATGTCAAACTAAAAATTGCAAAAAGACCAATAAGAATTAGTTATATTGGTTATAAACACTATAATTATGCAAGTTTACCAAATCAATCTTGCATAATTATAGTGTTATTGTATATATTGCTATAAGGTAGCAATAAAATGATACATTATTGCTTTAATTAAATATTTGGATAAATTATTGTTATTCTTATATAATTATATAGAATATATAATTAGAATATATAATTAGAATATATAATTATGAAAAGCAAGAAGGGTATGCCGTATATTGTAATTCGGAGGTAACAAGCGTGATTATATCAATAATTGCTGCTGTTTCAAAAAATAATGTAATAGGTAAAGACGGAAGAATTCCCTGGAATATTCCAGGAGAAAAGAAGCGCTTTAAGGAACTTACAATTGGTAAAACAATAATAATCGGCAGAAAGTCTTTTGAAGAGATTGGCAAGCCGTTAACAGACAGAACCACCATTGTTGTTTCAAAAACAAAAAAGTTTTTTGCCGAAAACTGTATGACTGTAAATTCACTTGAAGAGGCTTTTGAGTTGCTAAAAAATGAAAAGGAAGTATTTATTGCCGGCGGAGCTCAATTGTATGAAGAAGCTTTGCCATATACAAAATATATTTACTTAACGGTAATTGACAAATATTTTGAAGGAGATGCCTATTTCCCAAGTTTTAACCATGATGATTTTATTATAACCTACGAAAAAAGGGTTGAAGGTCCAATATCATATACCTACTATACTTTTGAAAGAAAAGCCATGGTTCAAAAGTTATAGGTTGAGGATGGAATGACAGAGAAAATGTAAACATATTCTCTGTCTTCCATGTTAATCCATATACTATTTTATAGTACCTCGTCTCTATATGTAGGGCGCATTTTCAAATTTTGAAGAAAATGCTGGAAGTAACATTGCGGAAAGTCTTATAGAGCCTGTTAATCCGACGAGGGATAAGCAAATCAACTGTATGAGCAAAATAATTACATTGAAATATTATTAAATTCCATTCAAATTATTTTGCAAGTTTGATTTGCCCCGAAGTGAATTTACAGGCTCTTAAGACTTGGAGCATTTAGTTACTGGAAGCATTTTCTTCATAAAAATAAAATGCGCCCCTATATGTATACTATTTTACAGTACTTCTCTACTAGAGTTATAAGAGAACTATAGTAGTGCTATACCTGCTTTTTCACACTGGCTAACCATATCATCAGGCCAAACGGATACTTGAACTTCACCAATGTGTGCTTTGTTGAGGAAGAACATGCATAGCCTTGACTGTCCTATCCCTCCTCCTATTGTAAGAGGCAGTTCTCCTTCAAGCAACGCCTTGTGGAAGGGAAGCTGTGCCCTTTCCTCACAGCCTGCTTCTTTAAGCTGTGAAACAAGAGATTTTTCATCCACTCTTATACCCATAGATGAAACCTCGAATGCTCTGCCCAGCACAGGATAGTAAAATACCATATCGCCGTTTAGTGACCAGTCGTCATAATCGGGCGCTCTGCCATCGTGGAGAATACCGGATTTAAGTTTTCCTCCTATCTGCATGATGAAAATTGCTCCATATTTTTCTGCTGCCGCAGTTTCTCTTTTTGCTGGCTCAAGTGTGGGATATCTGTCTTCCAGCTCTTGAGAGGTAATAAAAGTAATTTCTTTGGGCAGGTATGAGTCAAGCTGTGGAAACATTGAAGTTATGCGGGATTCGGTCTTTAAGAATACGGAATATATTTTTCTTACTATCATTTTTAGAAAATCTATGTTCCTATCGGCTTTGCTGATAATCTTTTCCCAGTCCCACTGATCAACATAAATCGAATGCAGGTTATCGGTAATTTCATCTCTGCGAATTGCGTTCATATCGGTATAAAGTCCATAACCTTCTTTAATTCCATAACGTTTTAATGCATAACGTTTCCATTTGGCAAGAGATTGTACAACCTCTGCTGTTTTCCCGTTGTGATATTTGATGTCAAAGGTCACAGGCCTTTCTACGCCGTTTAAGTTATCATTGAGGCCTGTTTCGGGCAGAACAAAAAGAGGTGCGGAAACACGAATTAGATTCAGTTCCTGTGCCAGTGCCGTTTCAAAGTAATCCTTTAGCTCTTTGATTGCTTTTTCTGTTTCAAGTATACCCATTTTCGGTTTGTACCCTGGTGGTATAAATAGCCTGTAGGTAGTGTCTTGTGCCATATTAAACTTCCCCCAATTCTAATTAAAAATATAAAAGTAAAAGCGCTGAGTGCAAATCCGCACAGCGCCTTTGCTGTTAATATCAATTATAGTGTAATAAAATATTATTACAAGATAATTTAACACAGGCTATGAAATATGTCAATACAAAAATCTTCAAAAAATCTTCAATTTTTTCATCAGAGATGAAGCACGAATTTAAAAGAAAGAGAAAACAAGAGTTATAGAGAGTAGCAAAAAAATATTTTCGCAAAACCGGGTTGGACACGTACAAGATTAGTATTGTATAGTAGACTTGGGGGAGGTAGGTAATCAAGTCATGAACAATACTAATAGAACATTTTCAGGTAGGACATTTAGTCCTGAAGATATAGAAATGATAAAAT
>JABUEW010000016.1 GCA_013314855.1 Bacillota bacterium
GCTTCTTGTAAATATTATTGATTTAAAAAGCTATGATGATTATACTTATTCTCATTCAGTCAATGTCACTATACTATCTCTTTCCATAGGAGCTGTTATAGGTTTAAGCAAAAACATACTTTTTAAACTTGGGATGGCTGCTTTACTTCATGATATAGGCAAGGTATTTATTCCAAAGGAAATTTTAAATAAAAACGGACGGCTTAACGAAAGTGAATTTGAAATAGTTAAAACTCACCCATATAAAGGGTATCAGATTTTAAAAGAAAATAATTCATTCTCCTACTATTCCAGTATTGGAGTACTTCACCACCATGAAAAATACAACGGGACAGGATACCCATTTGAATTGGTAGGATCAGAAATATCTCTTTTAGGACGGATAATAACAGTAGCAGATGTGTATGACGCACTTACATCAGACAGACCATACAGAAAAGCAATGTTTCCATCCGAAGCCATAGAATATATTATGGGTGGAGGTGGCACTCTTTTTGATTCTGAAATTGTTAAGTTTTTTACAAAAATAGTTGTCCCTTATCCTGTAGGTACCAGTGTATTACTAAGTAATAATACAACAGGTATTGTTGTTAAGAATTATTCTGATTGTTGCATGAGACCAATAATAAAAGTTGTTAAACATGGTGATACTCTAGTAACACCCTATTATATCGATTTAAAAAATGATCCAAACACAAGGGGTATTGTAATTTCAGGCATAGTAGACATGTAATTTCAGAAATATTCTATGTCAAAAATATTCTGTTGACTTTCACAAAATTCCCTCATATAATATAATATATAACCTATGAATATATATTCATATGTTCATAAATTGTCCGGCATGTGTTTTAAAACATAGGATTTATTAATGTGAGGGAGATATAATGTGTGAAAAATCAAACTGTGCAAATTTTGGAGCAGGAACATGTTTAACAGATAGACCCAAAATTGAAATTAAAGGAAAGCCGGGCCTATGGGATGTAGCAGATAAAGAAACAATAGCCAGGGTAATCATCAGTATCCTTTTATTTGTAACAGCACTTATTATTGATAAATATGATAAATATCAATGGCTGAAATTAGCCTTGTTTTTTGCAAGCTATATTATTGTAGGAGTAGAAGTGCTCATAAATGCCTTTAAAAATATAGTAAGAGGAAATTTTTTTGATGAAAATTTTTTGATGGGCATTGCTACAATAGGTGCATTTATAATAAAGGAATACCCTGAAGGAGTAGCAGTAATGCTGTTTTACCAGGTAGGCGAAATTCTTCAAAATATTGCTGTAGACCGCTCCAGAAAATCTATTGAAAATCTCATAAAAATAAAGCCTGACTTTGCTAATCTAAAGTTAGGCGAAAACATAGTGAAAGTTATGCCTGAAAAAGTGAAAACAGGTGAATTGATAATTGTAAAGCCTGGAGAAAAGGTACCCCTTGATGGCATTGTCGTTGAAGGTGTTTCAACGGTTGATACTTCTACACTCACGGGTGAATCCATTCCAATTACAGTTGAAGCCGGAAGTGAAGTTTTGTCAGGATCTATAAACAAAAATAACCTACTAACTGTAAAGGTCACTAAAGAATACAGTGACTCTACCATTTCAAAAATATTGGATATGGTACAAAACGCAGCCTCTAAAAAAGCACCTACAGAAAAATTTATAACCAGATTTGCTAAATATTATACACCGGCAGTTGTATTGATTGCTGTCATTATTGCCGTAATACCGCCAATAATAACCAAATCCCCTGCATCACCCTGGATATACAGGTCTCTTTTATTTCTTGTTATTTCATGCCCCTGCGCCCTGGTAATTTCTATACCTCTTAGTTATTTGGGCGGTATCGGAGGAGCATCCGGAAAGGGAATACTGATAAAAGGAAGCAATTATCTGGAAGCTTTAAATAATGTAGAAATAGCGGTTTTTGATAAGACAGGCACTTTAACAAAGGGAGTTTTCAAAGTATCGGGCATAACTCCTCAAGAGGGATTTACGGAAGAAGAATTGTTGGAATATGCAGCTTATGCCGAGTATTTCTCCAACCATCCTATTGCATTATCAATTATAAATGCATATGGGAAAAAGATTGAACAAAGTATAATTGACAATTTTCAGGAAATACCTGGTTATGGTGTTAAAGTAAATGTAAAAGGCAAAAAAATAGCTGCCGGTAATTTTAAATTTATGCTGGAGGAAAACATAACTATAAATGGTAGTAATGCCTCCAATTCAGTAATTTATGTAGCTATAGACGGAAAATATGCCGGCTTTATAACTATTTCAGATGAAATCAAGGAAGATTCGGTAAAATCTATTAAAGCTCTAAAAGATATGGGTATAGATAATATTGTTATGTTAACAGGTGATAATAAAAATATCGCTTTACAAATTGGAAATCAGCTGGATATAGACCAGGTATATGCAGAACTGCTCCCACATGAAAAAGTAGAAAAGCTTGAAATGCTTGACAAGCAAAAATCTCCAAGGGGAAAACTATTATTTGCCGGTGATGGTATCAATGATGCACCTGTGCTTGCGCAGGCCGATATAGGTGTGGCCATGGGTGGACTTGGTTCTGATGCAGCTATGGAGGCAGCAGATATTGTTTTAATGACTGACGAGCCCTCAAAACTGGTTAGTGCTATTAATATTGCCAAAAAGACAAAAGCAATTGTAATCCAGAATATTGCACTGGCACTTGGCATTAAAGGCCTTGTACTTATCCTTGGATCGACGGGTATAGCAACAATGTGGGGAGCTGTGTTTGCGGATGTAGGAGTAGCTCTTCTCGCAGTATTAAACGCTATGAGAGTATTAACGGGGTCACAAAAATACAAAAAAAGTAAATACAAAAAATACAAAAAAACCAAAACAAAAAACCAAACTTACCCTTGATTTCTAAAACCGAATATGCTATTATAATAAAGCAGTTAAGTTCTTCACACATTCTACATGGTTATCTAAACCATGTAGAATGTAGTTGAAATATGATATCCAAAGAATATGCCGAAGTGGTGAAATTGGCAGACGCACTGGACTCAAAATCCAGCGGTAGCAATACCATGTGGGTTCGAGTCCCACCTTCGGCACCAAGGCTTTCATGGATTCTGCTGAAAGCCTTTTTCTTTATATACCGCACAAATACTGCATAGAAAATTATAATATAAAAGGGTGATTGTGGCATTGATAGAAAGGAATACCACTCTAATCCAAGCTTATTTTCAAATTTTTCATTTGAAACTCATTTCGTAAACTGCAATATTAATTGG
Organism: Bacillota bacterium; assembly: GCA_013314855.1. Lineage (NCBI taxonomy): Bacteria > Bacillati > Bacillota > Bacillota bacterium. Next base: position 3,275 of record JABUEW010000016.1, read on the forward strand.
ACTTCCCCTTTTCCCATATTAAGTTTGCGGGCAATTTCAGTCTCTTCCATACCTTCTTTGGAAAGTCGTATTACTTCAGAATATTTACTGTTTAATGATATAAAACTTTGCCTTGAATCTATCTCAGTTTTATCTTTTTCTTCATCTTTCAATAAAGATTGGTTGTTGTTAATATTATTTAAAATTTCAAATAGTTCCTCTGTTTTGTGATTTAAATTATTTATTTCTGCTTCTAAGTGTTGTATATTATTTTTAAATTCAACATTCTTTTTTTCTACCTCGTTAACAATATAATCAGAAAAACTATTTAGCTCTTCTATCATTAACTCAGCATCCGAAACAATTTCTCTTAATTGCTGCTCCCTTTCATCAGCTAATTTAATGTATGATAAAAGTTTTTTATTGTCATAAATTATTAACACTGTGCAAAATATTACCAATAATATTCCAATTAATAGCATTGCTGTATAATACGGATTCACTTCTACCACTCCACTATTATATTATTATATTTATTACATTTGTTGACATTTTATATTCTTACATCTATTCCCCTTTTATCTTGTTCAGTATCTTTATCCCCCCCTCCCTTCTTTCTCTGTTTTTTATTATTTTTATCAAATAAGTCCTTTTTCTGCCTATCAATAATTCTTCCATGTCTAACATTCTCTTTATCATGTACCTGCTTTAAATTTCTATCAATTTCGCCCTGCAGTTCTACATTTCCTTGCTGCTGAAATATCAAGCCTTTTTGCTGTATATCATTGCTTATTTTAGATACTTCCGACATTTTTGGTATCATAATCTGAAAATCAACCGGTTTTATAAACATAAATTTCACCCCTCTCTTTTTACATCCAAACCTCACCCAAAACCCTTAAACACAATAATTTAACGCTTATTAATTTTTTATTTTAAAGGTACTACTTTAATATCCATTCCATCTCTATATAAAGTACAGTAGTGTAAATCTTCTTTAACAAGCAAAATGGCCGGTCCAATAGTTATTCTTGTACCCGGATATATTACTCCATAGCACTTTACTTTTCCACTTGCTTCTTTATTTAATTGCTCATCAACCACTTCCAATTCATTTGTTAATTGAGAAATTCGGCTATAATATAATTGTTTCGTTTTTAAACTTCTCTCCAATAATTCGTTTTTGTCCTGAGTCAACATATTGCTTTCGCCTAGTTTTAACAATATATTAATAATCTGCTCTGTTTTCTTTAAATCATTTTCCAGTTTGTTTATTTCTTGTTTTAATGCCTTATGCGTTTCACGCAGGGCAGGAGCTACTCCAACTTCAACTTCAGTAGCAATCGCCAAATGAGAGCCGATTACTTTTGCATTTATTTCTTTTCCAACTTTAATACTACCTCCTACTAAAAGGCCTTTCCTCCCTGAAAGTTCCAGTTTTCCTCCGCATTTAATATTACTATGCATTATTGCTTCAGCCTTTATATCATTCTTTGCTTCAACATTACCGTGTTCTATGTATCTTGCAACAATATCTCCCTCACTTATTATCAGCGCCTTGTTATTGCCCTGTACCCCTCTTTTTATTATAATATCCCCACCGGCTTTTACAGTTGCTCCTTCCACTACACCCCATATTTCTATGTCCCCACCGGCCTCAACCTTAAAACCCGATAATACACTACCCCTGATAGTTATATTCCCTACAAAGTTAATATTTCCCGTTGAATTATCTACATCGCCTTGAACTTCATAATAGGGGTATACATTAATTTTTCCATTGGTATAGCTAACCTGGCCATCAATTGAAGCAACTAATAAATCCGATTCTTTCGCAATTTCAACATTTTTCCCTATGGGCAACTTTGCCGGCTTTCCTTCCCGGTAATTCACAATCTCACCGGTAACTGTTTTTCCATCCTTACCAGGCAAGGGAGGAATTAATGAACACAATTTTTGACCTTTCTTCACATTTTCTATTAGGCCCAGATTTCTAAAATCTACTCTCCCATCTTCTAGAATTATAGGTTTTCTATCTTTCTTTATATTAAAATAAAACTCTAGTCTGCCATCAGTGCCATCGATGGGATATATACCTTCTGCTATCATAATTTCCTGATTAAAAATCTTCTGATTTAATATAACATTTAAAAGACTTTCATTTATACCATATACTACTCCTTTTTCCTTTAAGATATTCAACAGCTCATTTAAAGAAGGTATTTTATTATCAGAAGAAGGAGATATGGTAATAAATGCTTTCATTTTGTCAGGAGAAATATTAACATAAATGTTTTCGGGTATTTTCTCCATTTTCCTTCCCTACCTTATTATTCTAAATTTAGGTTTTCTTTATTAAGATTAAAGGTATTATAAATCATTCATATATTTGGACAATTTACCTCTTAACCTTAATATAGCTTTTGTATGTAGCTGGGATACCCTTGATTCTGAAACATTAAGTACACTACCAATTTCTTTTAACGTTAATTCATCATAGTAGTACAAGGAAACAACGAGCTTTTCTTTTTCAGGAAGGCTATCTATTGCTTCTCCTAAAAGGCTTTTAAGTTCTATCAACTCAAGATAACTATCAGGCCTATCATCACTTTTTATATGCATTATATCGGAATCCACCTGGAAATTCTGCTCAAGATATTCATCAAGGGAAATAAGCGTAGAAAAATTAATATTATTCAAAAGCTTATTATATTCATCAATAGATATCCCCATTTTTTCGGCTATCTCTTTATCTGTGGGTGGTTGGCCTTTTTGTGTTTCCAACTCCATGTATAACCTCTCCAGCTCTTTACTTTTTTGCCTTAAAGACCTTGGTACCCAATCCAACTCTCTTATGCTATCAATTATTGAACCCCGTATACGTAACGTAGCATAAGTTTCGAACTTTACCCCCTTGTTAATATCAAACTTATCTATAGCATCAATCAGGCCAAATACTCCAAAGCTGACAATATCGTCATATTCAATATTGGAGCCGAAATATATATTCATTCTACCGGCAATATATTTTACAAGGTATAAATAGTCTTTTATTAATTTTTCCCTTATTTCAGGATCTTTTGTTTCATAATATTGTTTCCATAATTCATTCTGCACGGTACTTGAAGTCATATTTCTCTTCTCCTATTTCTTAAATCTTTATATTTTTTTCATTATTCTCATTTTTTCTCTCCGGTTTCAGCATCATATGTATTTTTCTTTTCTAATATACTCCCATATATTTTTTCAATATTATTTTTTATAAATAAGCCTAATGCAAAAAATAAGACTAGACTTATTACTATTCTAATATAAATTTCCTTTTGTGCAACCCCCTGCATATAGCCGGCAATACCTATAATAATGGACATAAACATACTCAATATCAAAGGAAGTTTTTTTATATACTGCATAATTAATTCCCATACACCTCATATCTAAAAATCAAAACTTTACATCTGATTATATTTCTTTAGTCCCAAGCCCTAATGTTTTAACAACCAATCGGCCATCATCAGAATAAAATTCTATAGTACGTCCATAGTTTCCGCCGGTATCTTCCGAAATAATCTCTATGTTTAATTCACGTAGTTTCTCTTTTGCTGCAATGACATTTCTTTCTCCTATTCTTATTATATCTGAAGAATCATTAAATGTAAACATTTGGGCACCACCAGCCAGCTTAGCTATGATATTTTTTCTCGAAGCACCCAGCCTTATCATTTCATCCAGCAGTTCTAAAATAGCAGTATCGGCAAATTTGCCTTTATTTGTATTTGTATTATTTTTTATCTGCAAACTTGATGGAAGCATTGCATGTGCCAGCCCAATTACCTTCTTTTCCCTATCATATAATGCTATTCCTACACATGAACCAAGACCAATTGTAACAAGCACCCCCGGATGATTTAGTGCACTTAATTCTGCCATCCCTACCTTAATAGTATTATCCATCAATTACCTACCCCTAATGCCTTCATTATTATCTCATAAGATTCAAGAGCAGGGATTAGTATAAAATCTCCCTTTATATTTGTAGTACCTTCTGAAAACTTTGTTTCTATGTATAATACAGTATCACATACCTTACCGAACTCTATCGCAGGTACGCTTAATATTGCTCCCGCCATATCAATAGCTATACTTGGGACGGATGTTTGTACCTTTAAACCGGTCAGGGTTGACAAAGCTGAAAGATACGATCCGGCCACTATATTTCCTACTTCTTTAATAGCAGATATTTCTAACTCGGAAAATTCTCCGGAAGCAACTTCAGGATTTTGGGCAATTTCTATAAGTGTATCCACTAATAACCTGGCTGTTTTATATTCCATGATGAACAGTATATATCCTGGCAAATCACCCAATATTTTTATTAAAACCCCTATTACCAGTTTTTCTGCACTTTCCATCAACTCACTAACTTCCTTAAATTCCATAATTTTTACATTGGGTACATCCATTATTACTTTTTTTTTAATAAGCTTTGCCAGGGCAGTTGCCGCATTACCTGCTCCAATATTCCCTACTTCTCTAAGAACATCCAAGTAAAAACCATCCAATTGTTTAAAATCATTAATTTTCATATTTAATCCCCAACTTCACCTTTTTCTTTTAAATTCTTATAACTTTTTCAATATCCATCAATATAATTACTCTGTCTTTAATCCTTCCTAATCCTGAAAAATAGTCTCTTGAATTTTCATCTCCTATACCGGATACTTCCTCTATACACTCTTTATCAAGTTGGACAACTTCAAGTACGCGATCAACTTTAATTCCTACAGTCATATCATCTATGTCTACCACAATAATTTTTGTATCTTCTGTATCTTCAACAGGTTGAAGGTTAAGTTTGCGCCTAAGTTCAAGTACCGGGACTATGTCCCCTCTTAAATTTATTACGCCTTTTATATATGGAGGTACACCCGGAACTCTTGTTATAGGCAAGTTATTTTCAATAATTGTAGTTATATTCCGGATATCCATTCCGTATTCATCTTCACCTAATTTAAAACTTAAAACTTGAATAATATTTGGAGTTTTTAATCCTTCCATGTAAACCTCCCCTTTCTTTTTGCCTCACTGTCTCTTTGTTATATGACCTTTTTTACAATTTTTTCCTACTGTGCAATATAATTCAAATCCAATATCAAAGCAACTTTACCATCTCCTAGAATTGTCGCTCCAGATATTGTTTTTATCCCTGATAAATATTTACCTACATTTTTAATTACAATTTCCTGTTGACCTATAAGGTTGTCTACCGCGAGTCCATACAATTTCTCACCCTTGCTGACTATAACTATAGTCATGCTCTGTTTATCTTTTTCGGTCTGTATATCCAACACCTGGTTCAGTTTTACAATAGGTATAATTGTTTCACCCATTAACAAAATCTCTCTTTTTTGTACTTCCTTGATTTCTTGAGGCTTAATTTTCACTATTTGCTTAACACTGCTTAAAGGTATAGCATACCTTTCCTCCCCTATATAAACAAGTAAAGCCTGTATCATTGCAAGAGTTAAGGGAAGCCGTATTATAAACTTGGTCCCTTTACCCTTCCTTGTTTCAATCTCAACTATACCACCTAAAGACTCAATTTTTGTCTTTACAACATCCAATCCTACTCCTCTTCCCGACAAACTGCTTATAGTATCTGCTGTACTCATGCTTGGCAAAAACAACAACTCTAGTATCTGCTTCTCTGTTGCAGTCTTTATTTCTTCCAAAGTTGTAATTCCTTTTTCAATAGCCTTTTCTTTAACCTTTTCTATATTTATACCCTGGCCGTCATCTTCTACCTCTATTACAACATTATCTCCATCCTGGTAAGCTCTTAGGTTAATATGTCCCTGTTCCGGCTTCCCTAATGCTAACCGTTTCCCAGGTGTTTCAATCCCATGGTCGACAGAATTCCTTAAAAGATGAACCAAAGGCTCACCTATTTCATCTACTACTGTTCTGTCCAATTCTGTATCTTCTCCCGACATTACTAGTACAATTTCTTTACCTAATTTCTTTGATAGATCTCTAATCATCCTCGGAAATCTGTTAAATACTATCTCAACAGGTACCATTCTTACCTTCATCACTGCATCATGCAAGCTGGAAATAATTCTTTCAAGATGTTTCAGAGACTCTTCATATATCTGGCTTTTATCATCATAAACCTCTTCTAACCTGGTTTTCTGAATTATTAATTCTCCTACAAGATTAAGTAAAACATCCAATCTTTGTATATCTACTCTTATTGTTTTAGTTGGTCTTGAGTCTTTTATTATAGTAGTCGTAACATCTTTAGAAGCTGCAATATCTTTTTGGGGAATTTCATTTACTTTTTTCAAAACATCTAATTCCACTTTTTCTACTTCAGCTATCTTGTACAGTTCTTTTATAATTATATCCTTATCTTCCCTTGATATAATAATAACTGAAAACATAAAATCAAATTTTTCATCTTCTATATCCATAACTTCAGGTTCGGATTTTATAATATCCGAATACATTTCTAATACTCGGAAAATGACAAAAGCCCTAGCTGACTTCAATACACACCCTTTATCCAGGTAAATAGTTATTCTATAAACATTCATACCCATTTCATGGGCCTTTTCAATAATATTTTTTACATACTTGTCCAGGTGCATGATGTTATTTGGTATATTCAGCCTATCATTTTCTTGTGTATCTTCTTCATGAACGCTTTGTCTATCAATGTTTCGTAATTTGTGTATTAAATTATGGTATTCATTTACCCCTTCATTGCCCGAATTAATAATACTCTTTACATAATCTTCAAGAGCATCAAAAGAACGGAATAAAAGGTTAATTAGTTCTTCACTCAACACCAATACGCCATTTTTTACTTTTTGTAAAACATCTTCCATTATATGAGTTAATCCGGACATTTTATTAAATCCCATAGTACCTGCCATACCTTTTAAAGTATGCGCTATTCTGAAAATACTGTTTAGCAGTGAACTATCCTCCGGATTACTTTCTAATTGCAAAAGTGCTTGATTTAAGTTTTGTAAATTTTCTGTCGCTTCTTCAATAAAAATGTCAAGATATTGATTTGTACTCATTAATAAACTTCACCCCTTTAACACGAATTTACATAAAGTCATTTCTGTGTTTATTTTATATAGTTTATATAAGTCCCTTCTTACGGAGTTCTCTTTGCTGTCTGAATATGTATTTAATTATGGTTTCTTTATCATTGTTATCAATAATTTCAAAGGCTATCCCTGCTTCAAACTTATAGTTAATATTATGTTCCAGTTTTTCAGTCCTTACAATTCTTCCTAGAAAGTTAATAATAGTATTACTTTGAAGTTTTAACTTACATTCAACTAATTGGTTGATGCTCATGTCTTCGTTCAATAGAATGCATATTCCTCCACCGCTTATATTTCTTGTTATGCTTGCACTAAAAGGTTTTTCCTCTTTTTTATCTTGGAAATTGGCACAATCAAATTTCCTGTATTCTACTGGCAAAGCACATTCAAATCTGTAATAATGACGCCTTTGAATACGTATAATATTACCTGTCTTTTCTATCTTAAGAAAAGACATATTGTCCCTTGTTATCCTGTCAATAACCTTTGAATCAAACATATACAGCTTTCCATCAGAAAAAAAATATACATGCAAAATCCAGCCAATGCGTATTGGATACACGACTCCTTCATACAAAGGAGCATTAATCACTGCAAATTGATCACTCAATGCCTGTTCAAACTTGCTTACAAAAACTATATCGATTTTATCATTTTCTTCAGTATATACTTCAAGTTCTAACCTGGTACCGGTTTGAATCTCTGTCAACAACATCCTTTTCAAATAACCTCCTGTAAAATACCTGATCCCGAGTTTATTTATCATAGCATGTTTGTAATTACTATAGCATACTTGTAAAACCTGCTAAACGCCTTACAAAACTTTTTATTCCCTTAGGTTTATATTCCAAGAAATAGCTTTCTTCATTAACCAATTTGCCTGTTACCTGTCTTACAAACTTTGAAGCCTGGCTGTTCGGAAAGCTTAAGGAAAATGGCTGCTGTAATTTTACCGCCTTTACAACCGCTTCATCATACAGTATAACACCTAATGGGTCAAGTTTTGCGTTAAGAAATTTTTCTGATACCAGCATAAGTTTTCTTAGTGCATCATTGCCCTCTTTAACACTTTCCGCTCTATTTACTATTATTTTAATCTTCTTTTCCTTATCCCTGTTTACGATTAGTTTAATTAATGCATATGCATCCGTGATTGATGTAGGCTCAGGTGTTGTAACAAGTACAATTTCGTCAGCAGCCATTACAAACTTTATTACATTATCTGACAAACCTGCTCCCGTATCAATTATTATAATATCGGAAAACCTGTCTAATTGTCCAATATTATTAATAAAACTATTCAATTTGTCTTTACTAAGTTTTATAAGCTCTTCAACCCCCGACCCTCCCGAAATAAATTTTATACCATTAGGTCCTTCACACATTATCTCTACTATGTTTTTGTTATTATTCAAAGCATCAGCCAGAGTATATTGAGGTACCAGCCCCAAAAGCACATCGACATTAGCCAGACCTAAATCAGCATCTATTATTATGACTCTAAGTCCGAGCTCACTTAAAGTAATAGCTATATTTACAGCCAAATTTGTTTTACCTACGCCACCTTTGCCGCTGGTAACTGTTATTACCCGTGCAGTCTTCTTAACCGGTTCATTTATGTCTGATGCCTGTAAATATTGCTGCTTCATCCTTAAATTATCAATAATTTTTCTCAATCTATCTGCCTGATCTTTCATTTATCTTGTACTCCCTAACAAATTTTTTGTTATCTTATCTATATCCGCAACTTCAATATCATCCGGGACACTCTGTCCTGTTGTAATATAAGAAAGAGCCCTTTTGGTATAATATACCGTATTAAGTATAATTCCCTGTGAAGGAGCCTCATCTGCTTTAGTAAATATCAATTTATAATTATTTAAGAAACTATAACTTGCAATTACTTCCCTGGAATTTTTTTTGCTGGCAGTCATACTCAATACCAGATATACTTCATCAGCCTTAACCGTGTTAATAATATTTTTCAGTTCTTCAAACTGTTTATTATTTTTATGGCTTCTACCGGCAGTATCAATTAATATTAATTCTTTGTCTTTATAGCTGTTTATCACATCCTTTACTTCACTTCCGGAGTATACAATAGATAAGGGTATGCCTAATATATCGGCATATGTTTTTAACTGCTCAACTGCTGCAATTCTATATGTATCGGCTGTTATCAAAGCAACATCCCTGTTGTGGTTTATTGAATAATGAGCTGCAATTTTGGCAAGAGTAGTTGTCTTACCTACTCCTGTTGGGCCTGTAAATATAATTACTGTAGGCTTTTCTTCTTCTTTGATACGGATAGTATCCGGAGTTTTGAGTATTTCCGCTATACAGCTATAGAGGACGGATATAAAATCATTGACGCTGTTGTTCTCATCTGTTTTTTCTCCGGCCTTTTCAATTAGTGCTCTGGCAATTTCCTCGTCAACATCATTTTTTACAAGATTATTGTAAAATAACTGCATTATATTTGTATAAGATTGCAGGTAAGAAGGCTGCTCATTTAATTTTGCAGAGTATGAGGAATTTTGCATTTGCATATATATTCTATTGAGAATTTCCTCCATATTATTTACTTTTGATTCAAGATCAGAACCCAATTTCTTTGATTCATCCAAGGCGGCAATAACTTCAACCATGGGTTTAGAAAACAACTTAAGTAATCCTTTTTGTCTAATATTTCTTGTATTGAGAATTAAGGCTTCATTTCCCAGATCCATTTTTACTTTTAAAATAGCTTCTTGCAAGTTACTTCCCATATAACGTTTGATTTTCATTTTCAGACACTCACCATCCCAATAGATTGGACTTCTATCGCCGTATCTAATTCGTTGTAGGACAATACTATTAAATCAGGCAATACATGTTCCGTCAATCTTTTAAAATATAAACGTACAACCGGAGATGTCAGGATTACAGGTTGTTGCCCAAGCTCAACAAATTTTTGAATTTGCTTCGAAACATTCTTTATAATGTTATCCGCTATACCGGGTTCTAAAGCTAGATACGACCCGGTTTCCGTCTTTTGTATCGAATTCATAATAATTTTTTCCAATTCAGGATCCAGTGTAATAACTTTAGATTTTCCTTCACTAAAATACCTTTTTGATATAGACCTACCCAAGGCTTGCCTTACATATTCCGTTAACATATCCGTATCCCGCGTAACCGGAGCATAATCTGCCAATGTTTCCAGTATTGTAACCATATCTCTTATACAAACTCCTTCTTTCAAAAGATTGGCAAGCACCTTCTGTATTTCCCCTACTGTCATTAATTTTGGAACCAATTCTTCTATAATAACAGGATGGCTTTGTTTCACATTATCTATTAAAGACTGGACATCCTGCCTCCCTAAAAGCAAATGTGCATATTGCTTTATAACCTCCGTCAGGTGGGTTGCAATAACCGACGGAGGGTCCACAACAGTGTAACCCAACATTTCGGCCTTATCTGTTTCATTTTCATTAATCCACACTGCAGGCAACCCAAAAGCCGGTTCAATAGTTTTTATACCGTCTATTTCTTCTTCTACTATACCTGGGTTTACAGCAAGAAAATGGTCAGTCATCAATTCTCCCCTTGCAGCTTCTACCCCCTTGATTTTTATAACATATTCATTCGGGTTTAACTGGATATTATCCCTGAGTCTGATAATTGGGACAATCACCCCCATCTCAAGGGCCAACTGCCTTCTTATCATAACCACTCTGTCCAAAAGGTCTCCCCCCTGGTTAACATCTGCCATAGGAATTATAGCATAACCAAATTCAAGTTCGATGGGATCTACCTGTAATAGAGGTATGACACTTTCAGGTTTTCTTATTTCAGCTGCTTCAGTTTCTTTCTCTTCTTCTGCTTCTTGTTTTATCTCTTTCTTTTTCTGTTTTGAAATGGTATAGCCAATAAAGGCAAGTATTGCAGAAAGTAAAAGAAAAGGAACCCTTGCTAAAAAGAATGAAAGTACAAAGCTCATTCCTGATGCAATGTATATTACTTTGGAATTGCTGAATACTTGCTCAAGGATGTCATCACTTATATCCGACTCTGAAGCAGCCCTGGTTACAACAAAGCTGGTAGCTGTAGATATCATAAGCGCAGGAATCTGGCTTACAAGGCCATCGCCTATTGTTAAAATAGTATAATTCTGTAAGGCTTCTTTAAACTCTTCTCCCCTCATAACCATACCTATGATAAGTCCGCCTGTAATGTTTAAAAGTGTTATAATTATTCCGGCAATAGCATCATTTTTTACAAACTTACTAGCTCCATCCATTGCCCCGTAAAAGTCAGCTTCCTTTTGAATTTTCTTTCTCCTTTCTTTTGCTTCATTTTCACTTATAATGCCTGTATTAAGGTCGGCGTCTATAGCCATCTGTTTTCCGGGCATGGCATCTAATGTAAACCTAGCTGCAACTTCAGCAATCCTTTCAGACCCCTTTGTTATTACCAGGAAATTCACAATCATTATTATAAGGAATATAATAAAACCAACTACAGAATTATCTCTAGCTACAAACCTGCCGAAACCATCAATAATTTTTCCCGCCTTACCTTCGGCAAGTATTAATTTTGTTGTAGATACATTTAATGAAAGCCTGAACACTGTTGCAAAAACCAGAAAAGAAGGAAAAATAGACAGTTGCAACGCATCTTTTAAATATATGGTATTTAAAAGAATGATGGCTGATAACATTATATTGATTGAAAGAAGTACATCAAGTATAAAATCCGGTATAGGTAATATAAACACAAGTGTAACAGCAACCAGCATAATAGGAACCGATATATCCCGAAACTTCATTAATATTTTCGCCCCCTTTTCTGTAGTTTGTTTTTTAGTCTTTTAGTCTGTTTTTACTATTCCTTTCAAATTATATATATAAGCAAGTATTTCGGCAACTGCCTGATAAAGCTCGGGAGGTATTGCCTGTCCAACCTCAACCGTATTATAAATAATCCTTGCTAATTCTTTGTTTTCAACTATTTCTACCTCGTTTTCCCTTGCTATATCTTTTATTCTTAAGGCAATATAATTTTGCCCTTTAGCCACTACAATAGGTGCATCATGAATATTTGAATCGTATTTTATAGCAACAGCATAATGAGTAGGATTTGTTATTACTACATCAGCGCTCTGGACTTCATGCATCATTCTTTTCATAGACATTTGTCTCTGTTTTTGTTTAATTCTTGACTTAACTTCAGGATTACCTTCAACTTGTTTGTACTCCTCTTTTATTTCTTGTTTTGACATCTTTAAATTTTTTTCATACTCCCACCATTGATACCCATAATCCGCTATTCCAAATACAACTAACACCATGCATATTTTCAGTGCTGTGTTTATGACTGTATTAATTATATATATTCCTGATTCCCCTACCCCTATATACATTAACTTTAATATATTAAAACCCTCTCCTTTTAAACTAAGGTATGCTACATAACCTACTACAACTATTTTAATTAATGCTTTAAAAAGTTCAGCCGCCCCACGAGAAGAAAATATCCTCTTAAAGCCTTGCATAGGATTTATTCTGCTTAACTTCATTGTAATAGGTTCTATTGTAAATATAAAACCAACTTGGGCATATGTTCCTGCTAAACCTGCTATAACAGCAACACCAATAATTGGACCAGCTGTTTTCAATAGTATTGTAATAATATCAATAAATAAACCTGAGAAACCCTCTATCGTATAAAGAGCTTCTATACTATCCATATACTGGACCAATGCCTTGTTTATAAACACTGTTACCTCTTCATAAACCTGTTTTCCAAAAGCCTTCATACATAAAAATACTAATAGCAGTAAAAAGGCAGAAGATATTTCTTTGCTCTGGAACACTTGCCCCTTTTTTTTGGCATCCTGTCTTTTCTTCGGAGTGGCTTTTTCAGTTTTACTTTCTTTGTCTTCAGCAAATAACTGAAGGTTAACTACAAGAAATCTTTTATTATCTTCTCTATTTTTTCTCATTGCCCAGACATCATTCCTTTTATAAGAATGTCCATTTCATTACTAATTTCTGAAAACAACCCTGTTAATAACTCTATAAACATTGGTATTGATATTAACATAATTGCAATGCCAAGGGCTATTTTTAAAGGCATTCCCACAATAAAAACATTAAACTGGGGAATTGTTCTTGATATAACGCCCAAAGCAATATCGGCAATTAGGATTGATGCTGTCACAGGAGCAGCAATCTTAAATCCTAATATAAAAATGCTGCCGAATATCCTCAAAACATCGTTAATCATATTTTCTTCAAAACCTGCACTGCCTAGAGGAATATGTTTATAACTTTCAAACAGAGCTTTTATCAAAATGTGGTGCCCCCTAAAGGCTAAAAACGCCACCATGGTAAGTATAAAGTAAAAATTCGAAGTAATTGGTACCTGAATGCTGCTTAAAGGGTCTATTACATTAACAACCCCAAATCCAATTTGCATGTCTATAAGTTGCCCGGCAACATAAATAGCTGTAAACATGGCATATGAAACAAATCCCAATGTCAACCCAACAACCGATTCTTTAAAAAGGAGAAAGGTATAGTAATATATATCTCCTTTTTTATCCAGGAACTGTTCGTCAAAAGTAGTTTTATCTATAATATTATACAGCACCGCTGTCAGTAACAGTGAAAAACCAACTTTAATAATTACGGGTACATTTCTTCTGCCAAACAAAGGAGCAACTATAAAAAAGCCTAACATCCTAACAAATATTAAAAAGAAATTAAATACTTCCAACTCTAACCCTGCCATTACCTTCTCTCATTTCTTAACACATAAATTTACTTCGCATCTTATTTAATGTACTCGTCTATATTCAAATATAAGCTTTTTGTAAATTCTATCAATTTAACCAACATCCATGGTCCAAACAATACCAGAGATATTATTACTGCAAGAATTTTAGGAACAAAAGAAAGGGTTTGCTCATGTATTTGTGTGGTTGCTTGAAATATGCTGACAGCAAGGCCTACTATTAAACTTACCCCCAATATAGGTGCAGATACATACAGCACAGTTAAAAGTGACTGTTGTGCAATACTTGACACAGTACTCATATCCATTTACATCCCCCCTATCTCCCTAACTTATTGTCCTCCAATCTCCCACCTCTAACTTCTAACCTCTCACCTCTAACTCCTATCTGGCAAAACTTTCTAAAATTGATTGTACTATTAGATTCCAACCGCCTACCATAATAAACAACAGTATTTTAAAAGGTAACGATATCATTACCGGAGGAAGCATAAGCATTCCCATTGACATCAACGTACTAGCTACCACCATATCGATTATTAAAAAAGGTATATATATTAAAAACCCCATTTTAAATGCTATAGTCAGTTCATTTACTAAAAATGCAGGGACTATTATTGTAATGGGCAGTTTTTCGGGTTCCACAGGTGTTTCTATATTACTTAAATGTACAAATAATTCCAAATCATCTTCATTTCTTATTTGTGTCAACATAAATCTTTTAATTATTAATGAGGACCTGTCAAGAGCATCTTGTTGGCTGATCTCTTCTCTCTCTAAGGGCTGTATGGCGTTTTCATTAATATCGGTAAATACCGGACGCATTATAAAAAATGTTAAAAACAAAGCAAGTCCTATTAATACCTGATTTGGAGGCATTTGCTGTGTTCCAAGGGCATTCCTCATAAAGGAAAGTATGATAACTATTCTAGTAAATGCTGTCATCATTATAATAATTGAAGGAGCTAATGCAAGTATTGTAATAAGTATTAATAGTTGAATACTAGATGATACTTCACTGGGATTTTCAGCCGGTTCCATACCAAACCAAAATTTAAAGGGAAATATGGGCTCGGCAAAAGCGTTTGATGCCTGGAACAGCACTATTATCATAATAAATGAAGCAAATATCACCTTTTTATATATTATTTTTATTTTCTTTTTCCTTCTCATTATTCCTGCCATCCTTATCCCACTATTCCTCTTTATCCTTTTCAACTTCTTTAATTATGTTTCTTATCTTGTTAAGGTTGTATTTAAATATGTTGTTAAAAGTAAAGGTATTTTGTCTATTGTCCATGTTTTCTACATAGTTATCAATGTTTACCCGGCTAAGAAGTTCAATGCCCTTTCCTGAAGAGGATATAAGCATAAAATCATTCCCTACTTTAATAAGATGAAGGTATCTATCCTTCCCAAGGGCTACAGTTTCAATTATGTTCAGGTATTTACCCTTTGCTATTTTCCCAGCTTTGCTTGCAAGATATCTGGTTGTAATATATGCAAGAAAAAGTATTGAGGAAAATATTAAGACAATCCCCAACACGTAAAAAATATCAAAATCCTTCATGCTACTATCTCCACTATAATACTTTGATTTATTTTTAACCTAAGATTCTTTTAACAGCATCCACAACTCTATCTGCCTGGAAGGGCTTTACAATAAAATCCCTGGCCCCAGCTTGAATGGATTCAATAACCATTGCCTGCTGTCCCATAGCAGAACACATAATTATCTTTGCATTACCATCAATGCTTTTTATTTCTTTTACTGCTCGAATACCGTCAACTTCAGGCATTGTTATATCCATTATTACTAAATCAGGTAATAGTTCTTTGTATTTTTCCACGGCACGTGCACCATTTTCAGCCTCGCCCACAACTTCATATCCGTTTTTTACCAGGATATCCTTTATCATCATTCTCATAAATGCAGCATCGTCGACAATCAAAATCTTTTTACCCACTATAATATCCTCCCTTGTTATGTTTATATTGCGATCTTAAATTATTAAAACCTTTTTGAAGGATGTACAATATCGGTTATTCTAACGCCAAAGCTATCGTCTATAACAACCACTTCACCTTTCGCAATTCTTTTCCCATTCACAAGTATATCAACAGGGTCACCTGCCAGCTTGTCCAGCTCAATAATTGTTCCATAACTAAACTCTAATATTTCTTTAATTAACTTTTGTGTCTTTCCAAGCTCTACTGTTACCTCCAGTGGTATATCCATAACTAAACTGATATTATGTTTTTCAGTCGGTTTACTCTCCTCTTCAAAAGGGAGAAAGTGTACAGGCTGCACATTTACCTGCTCTCTTTCTTTTTGAGACAAACTATGCTTCTTCTCTTGCGCCTGGTGAATGTTATCCCTATTTTCGCTTTCAGTTTTACCGGCATGAGCAGTACTTTGATCACTAGTGCTTATTTCACTTCTAACGTTAATGTCAAGGAGATTATTAACCAGCCTTTTTGCAAATTCTATTGGTAATAATTGCATAATTTCACTATCAATCAAACTTTCCACTACCATTCTAAACGAAACCTTAACAACTTTTTCATAGCTATTAAAATCTTCATAAGTTTTAGATGAATCAAATTTAATAATAAATACCTTTGGTGTAGAAATTTCAATTCTTTTTTGAAACATGGACGACATTGATGTTGCAGCTGAACCTATCATTTGGTTCATAGCTTCACTTATAGCACTAAGGTGCAAATCTGTTAATTCCCCTTTGCTGATAGTGCCATCGCCTCCCATCATTAAATCAGTTATTATTTTCACATCCTCTTCTTTTAATATAAGAAGGTTTGTACCTTCAAGTCCTTTCGTATACTCTACCCTTACAGCAATATAGGGTAGGGGATGTTCTTTAGCCAATTGTTCCCATGTTGTTACAGTTACTTTAGGAGTAGTTATCAATATCTTATGCCCTAGCAAAGTAAATAAAGTTGTAGCGGAGGTACCTATAGATATATTTCCTATTTCACCTAATGCATCGATTTCTTCTTCTGAAAGCTCTAATTTATTATCTGACTCTTCTGTATTGTTTGAATCATTTTCTGTATCATTTTCTGTATTTATTGCTATGCCTTTTAGTAAAGCATCTATTTCAGCCTGTGATAACGAATTTCCCAAAACTATTCATCCTCCTTTCCAATTACAGATGTAATTTTTACAGATACTCTATTTTTTCTTATACCAGGTTTACCGCGGAATTTATGCAGATCACCAACTAATATATCCAAGTCGGAACTGACCTCTGTATCAAGAGGCAGGACATCACCAACCTGAAGTTCCACCAAATCTCCTACAGTTATGCTTGTCCTTCCAAGGATAACTGTTATCGGTACTTTAGTTCTTTCTACGCCGGATACAATGATCTCTTTAAATTTACTGTCAGTTTGTCTTTCTACACTTGAAAACCAGTATCTGGTACTTAACTTGGATATAATAGGTTCAACTGTTATATATGGGATGCAAATGTTTATCATACCTTCCACACCTGATATTTTTGCGTTAAATGTTATCAGCGCAACAATTTCATTCGGTGCTATCAGCTGTGCAAACTGAGTGCTTGTTTCAACTCTTTCCAACACAGGTTTAACGGGTATGACATCTTTCCATGGTTCTCTCATAATGCTTAACATTTGAATAACAATCCGTTCCATTATTGCAATTTCAATTTCAGTAAAATCTCTTTTCTTCTCGCTCATTATACCTTTCCCGCCCAATACACGGTCAATAAGAGCAAAAGCAATATTTGGAGACATTTCAAATATTACATTACCTTCTAAAGGTGAAAAATTAACTACGGCCAATATTACAGGATTAGATATTGAACTAATAAAATCAGTATAGGCCAGGGATTCTACTTCAATAACATCAATTTGCGTTAAAGTCCTAAGGTATGCTGTTAGAAAATTCGTTACCAACCTTGCATAGTTTTCATGAATACTTCTTAATGCCTTTAAATGTTCTTTTGAAAACTTGCTTGGCCTTCTAAAATCGTGACTTCTGATTTTTCTTTCATTAGCTGCCGTCTTTATTTCCTGTATACTAAATTCCCCTCCATTTAAGTCCTTTAAAAGTTCATCAATTTCATTTTGTGATAAGATATCACCCAACTTGCCTTTCCCCCCTTATTGATAAAACCAATCATAGAAAACAACTTCGTAGATTATCTCATTATAAATTTTCTCGTTGGAATTTAGCAAATCATTTATCATTTTTTTCAAGTCTTCTTTAGCTTTTTTCTTAAACTCTATATCTTTTACCTGTTCTAAGGTTTTATCCTGAAAATATGTACCTATTAATTCTTTTATTTCGCTATCAAAAAAAGATATTTTCTCTTCACAGTTTTTTATACCCCTAACCCTTTTAAAATAAACCATGTCTATGCCTACACGAATTACTGATGTTTTCGTACTCATACTATTTCCGTTTTTTAAAACAAAAAACTGACTGTCGTCAAATAGTTTTTTATGTTCAATTTCATTATCAGAAGGTCTTCTTATTTCATTGGAATCGGCATCCTTCAAAGTTTCAGTATTATTTTGCACAGCACCGCGAAAAACAAGTATATATCCTGCCAGCATTGCTACAGAAATTGTCAACATTGCAATAATTATTAAAAGTGCAATAAAACCTCCCTTATTAGCCAAGTTAATGCCCCCTCAATACTCATAACAAAACTCAACAAATATCTTCTATTTAACCATAATATAAGAAAATTTGTCAAATTTCCTTCTGTATATTAAAAATTTTACTTTTATATTTTACCACTTTTTCTACAACTTCTTCAATAGTTTCCTTTACAATATATTTTCTTCCACTAGTAGTGGATATTGTTGTATCAGGCTTTTCTTCAATAGTTTCAATAAGTTCGCAATTCAATATAAATGGTGTACTGTCTAATTTTGTCAACTCAATCATAATACATACCTCACTACTTTTTCGCCAAATTAATAGTTTCTTTTGGCAACTATGAGTTAGAAGTGGAACATGAGATGTAAGATACAGAATATATTTCTTGTTTCTTACTTCCCACTTCCAACTTCTAACCTCACACTAATTCTATCTCTTCATGTTTACCATTTCCTGCAGCATTTCGTCAACAGTTGTCAGTATTCGGGTATTAGCCTGGAAACCTCTTTGAGTCACAATCATCTCTGTGAACTCTTTTGCCAAATCAACATTTGACATTTCCAAAACCCCAGGGTTTAGTATACCTGCACTTGCTGTGCCTGGTTTCACTGCCCTTTTAAAATCCCCGGAATTTGGAGTAGGGATATACATATTGTCTCCTACCCGTTGAAGTCCTGCCGGATTATCAAAATTTGCCAGTCCTATAAGGCCTAAAGGCTGTTGTTTCCCATTACTGTATATCCCCATAATTATGCCGTCAGACCCAATACTGAAAGAAGTAAGACTTCCTGAAGGATAACCATCAACGATTACAGGCTTGACGGAATTCTCAGAACCGGCATACATTGTAATATCTGTAAAGTCTAATACTACATCAAAACTTTTTGACCCAATACTGTCATTAGGTATTAAGGTTATAGTAGAAGTAACCCTCGCTTGATTATCGGCTTTAACAATTTTTCCATCTGCATTAAACTGTATTGTTCCTGAAGCTTCGGATGATAGTCCTCCGCTTGTTACTTTCCATTCCCAGGTTGTAATTCCTCCTGTAGCTGCTGTTTTTCTGAATTCAACATTTATTTCATATTCGATACCCAGGGAATCATATACAATTATTGGTACAATTAGTTGAGCAGCTTCATCTTCATTAGGGTCAAAAATCGGAGTAGTTGCATCTAAATTCCCCGATAATTTTGCATTTTCCGTAGCTTTTGCAGCAACTATCCTCTTATTGCCATTATAATTATCTGCATACAGATTTATCGGCTCAACAGGTTTATTTGTCTCAAACACATAATTGCCGTCCACATCCGCTTTTCCTCCATAATCAAGCCAGCCATACACATTCAAGCCACCCGCTGTTACTAAATTGCCAAGTTCGTCATATGTAAAGTTACCAGCCCTTGTAAACTTGAAAGTATCAGCATGTGAACCCTTTACTATAAAGAATCCTTCCCCGTCTATATAAAGGTCAGTGGGGTTGTCAGTCCTTTGTAAACCTCCTCTTGTCGTAATTGTATCTATTGCACCCACATTTATTCCCAATCCTATTTGCATTGGATTGGTTCCACCTCTTCCTAAAGCTGGATCCGGAGCACTTGCACCTTTCAGGGTTTGATTGAATATTTCCTGAAATGTAACTCTACTTGCTCTAAAACCAATTGTATTGACATTAGCAATATTATTACCTATTACATCCATTTTTGCCTGATGGGCTCTTAAACCGGATACACTTGCATACATAGACCTCATCATAATTTATTGACCTCCTTTAGAATCCTATTCCTTCCGTCATTCCAGAATAGACAGCCCCCTTTAAAAGGTCCGGCTGTTTGATATTTATGCTTTTGCTTTTGCTTTTTAATTTTTAATTAAACTATAACTGCTCCATCGATATTTGTAAAAACATTCTCCTTTAATTCATTTTTACTTGCTGCAGTTATTACCATTCTGTTCTCGATATTGACTACAAATGCCACGTCATCCATAAGTATAAGAGAATCTCTCACTCCTTTCGCTCCTGCCTTATCTACACCTTCTATAATTCTGTCCATCTGCAGTGAAGATAAGTTTATGTTTCTTGACTGTAACCTGAATTCAGCATGTTTTGAAAACTTAAGCTTTTCTTCTTTAATTCTTTCGTTCAGTATTTCATTAAATCCGGTATTTGCCTTACGAGGTATTTTTTTGTCAATAAGAGGCCTATTATTTGTCGCTACTTTATAGCTATTGTTTACACGCTCATTTCCTATCACCATAATTACACCTCCTCAACCTCTCAGCTTTCCGACAGTGATTCTTCTTCTGACGATAATTTTTCCTCAGTATTGCTGCTTGCTAGCTCATCCAGTTTTTCTAATATCTGGTTTAAAAGGTATTCTTCAAAGCTTACTTTATCTGAATGCTCTACATTAGTAATTTTATCAATAGGGATATCTCTCCCGTTAACAACAACACTTATTTCGCTGCCGCTTATTGTAACACTTTCGACTTCTCCTGTCACGACATTTAACTCTCCGGTTTCATCATCAGTTATTTCAGCAGTAACCTGAGTACCAATTAAGCTGAATGCCTTAATTGAAGAAATACCACTATTTAAGTTATACATTTGTTCCAATGCACTAAACTGGGCCATTTGAGCAATAAACTCTTTATCCTCTACAGGGTTCAAGGGGTCTTGATATTTTAGCTGAGTAACAAGAAGATTAAGAAAATCCTCTTTACCCAATTCACGTTTAGTATTTCTATTAATATCACTTGTATACTGACTAACATTTTGCACAGAATATACTTCCATAACATCACTCCTTTCATGCTGTTAGGTTAATGGTACTGTAAGGCCAATTGTAAGCAAACATTTCTTCAACATACCCCAGTTTCCCAGTATGGTAAACTTCCGGTTCCGTACTTTTTGAAGCCTTGCTTCTTTTTACTCCCGTAATAAACCTCTCTTCACCCTGTTTATCATAGGGACTGCTTTCACTTTCACTGTCCTTTACAGATACACTAAGGTCATGTACAATCAAGCCCTGTTTTTCCAATGAATCTTTCAGCATTTGAAAATTAGATTCAATTATCTCTTTTACCTTATAATTTTCTGTTAAAATTTTTGCCGTTACATAATTATTTTCTGTTACTACTTTTAATACAACTTTTCCAAGGCTATCGGGCTTCAAATTTATAACAATTTCAGATTGTTTATCTGTTATCAAAACTTTTGCTTTATTTGCTATACTAAAGACTATTTCTTTCCTGAGTATCTCGCCTTGTGTCACATCTTTCCGGACAGAAAAAGTATCGGTTGGGTCATTGACATCCTCTCTTAAAATATTGCCGTAAAGCAAATTAAAATCTTCCTGTGTCTCCTGTGTGCCGTTTTTCATTTTTTCAGCATATCTAAATCCGGAATTCACCTTTTGAGTTTCATGGCGATTTACATATTTGCCGAGCGCAACTTCCGTGCTGCTGAATCTTTCAGTCTTTCCTTCAGTCTTTAGACCCAAGGCGTCCTTTTCGTTTTCCGGTATTTCGTCATTTTTATTCTTTGATTTATCCTCTGAATCTGTAGGCTCTTTTACAATGTACTCTTCTCTCAACGTTTCTCCCTGGATATTTAAACATTCTTCCCGGATTTTCAAATCATTCAATCCGGATTTTTCAGAAGTGCCTGATAGCCCTATTTTTTGAGCATATTCATCCATTTTAAATTTGACTCTCTGAAGCCATGCGTTAATGTTATCATCAAGGAAAACTCGAGCAGTATTAATATCATCCATCTTAATACCAATAAGACTTTCAATATTTTCCAATAAACTCTCCCAGGCTTCTCTCCTCCTTAGCAAACCCTCAGGATTATCAATAAATTCCTGTACCATCTCCTTCAGAAGCTCAATTTTCTTTATATCCGCCTTTTCATCCAAGGTGTCCATTTTATCCACATTTTGGACAAAATTCATTACTGCCGCAAGAAAATTTAAAAGAGTTTCTTTAACATTTCCTTTAACATGTTTTTCTTCATCAAGTTCTTTCTGTGAAGTAATCTTATGTTCCGGAAAAAGAAACTTCTTTTCTTTTGTATCAGTATTATCGATAAATTTGTTCTTCATTTCCTTCTCTTTATTTTCAATCCCGGATTTGCCGGCAATGGTTTCAAACACCTCTGCAAATGAACCATCCCAGGCCATTTTAGTATTGGGTTGAAATACTTGTGTACCATTTAAGTTGCCTACAGGCATGTAACTTGTAGTAAACATTTTATCACCCCCTTTCAAGTAAAATTTATTCCCTTAAAATTTTATTCTGTTTTAATAAAACTTTCTGCCATTTTTTCAGTAATTTTTGATGCAAAACCCGGTTCCATTTCGCCAAGTATAGCCGATGCATTTTCTTTTTTCATTCCAAGAAGTATTTTTACAATAATTTCTATCCTTTGTTCCCCCATCTCATTTAATATCCTTGCTGCAGAAGATTCATCCATATTTTCATATATCTGTATGAAACCCTTCATATCCATATCCGACTTTTCTTCAAGTAATATTTCTTTATAAATTTCCTCCGCAGTATCCCGGTCTATTGTTTCAAAATACTTTTTAAAACCTTCCTTGTCCCCTTTAGCTGCCAATTTTTGCAGTTCTGCCCTGTCTTCCTCTATTTTTCTCTTTTCTTCCATCAACTTGCTTTCTTCCTTTTCCCTTTCTAATACAACCTTTTCATAACCCTCCTTGTAAATCTCCAGTTCACTTATAAGTCTGTTGGCATCTTCCAATTCTTTCAGCAATTTATCTCTTTCTTCTTTGATTTTTTTATACTTATTCCTTATTTCTGCATCAGTCAAATATTCCGGATCGTCCGGATCAGGAGGTTTAGGCAAAGCCCACTTCAAAAGCGGCATGTTTTGTATTTCTTTTCTGTATTTTTCTCCGATACCATAAATATTATTGTGCACCACAAAGTAAAATGCCCCCACTAAAATACCGCTCATTATTACTATTGCTACAATAAATGCAAGAAACCCAAACATAAAGTTGTTTAGTTTGCCGTTCTTTTCAATTACTACATCCTCTGAACTTTTAACATTGGTTGCTTCCTGCTTTTGTTGCCTTGTCTTTCTATCCATTACCCTTCTCCCACCAAATTTAGATTCTGTCTGTAACTTACTATTTCATCAACCATTTTTTGTTCTTCTCTTAACATTTCTTTTTCAAAAGCTACTAATTTGTTAATCTTTAATTTTTCAAGCATTTTTCTTTCTTGTGACATTTTAATTAACTCACTACGTATTTTATCGACATTTTTCACAATAACATTTATGTTTAACTTTTGTGCTTCTATCTTTCTCTCTAATTTGAAAATATAACTATTATATTCCTTGATCTTACTTATAGGAGTCCCACAACTAAGCAGTGTTTTATAGTTACTTATTTGTTTTTGGTTTTCCTCAACCAGCAAATTAAGTTTTTTGTTTTCAATATCAAGTCTTTTAAGTTCTGTTGCAAGTTTTATTTTAATCAAATCTTCTCTCTGAATTTTAATATTTAATAGCTGTTCCAATCGAAATTTAAACTTCGCCATCAATCCAACACCCTACACATTAAATTCAATACTTCATCAAAAGCGTAATTTTCATATGTTTCTTGTCTTAAAAAATCATTTATTTTGTCTATTATATTAACAGCATAGTCTATTTTTTCATTGCTTCCCTTAACATAAGCACCAATATTTATAAGGTCCTCTGCATTTTTGTAAATTGCCATAATTTTCTTTATTTCTCCTGCCATTTTTTTATGTTCTTCTGTTATTATATCCGGCATTACCCTACTTACACTGGACAGTATGTCAATAGCAGGATAATGATTTCTATTAGCCAAATCCCTTGATAAAACTATATGGCCGTCTAGTATTCCTCTTACTGTGTCTGTCACAGGTTCTGTAAGGTCATCTCCATCCACCAATACAGCATAAAGACCTGTAATTGAACCTTTTTCAGATGTACCTGCCCTTTCCAGTAGTTTAGGCAATACACTAAATACAGAAGGAGTATATCCTTTTGATACCGGTGGTTCTCCAATCGCAAGGCCAACTTCCCTTTGAGCCATTGCAAAACGGGTTAAAGAGTCCATCATCAATAATACATGCAATCCTTTATCCCTAAAATATTCAGCTATGGAAGTAGCAAGAAAAGCACCTTTAATCCTGATTAATGCAGGCTGATCCGATGTGGCAACTACAACAACAGACCTCTTCAACCCCTCCTCACCAAGGTCCTTTTCGATAAACTCCCTTATTTCTCTGCCTCTTTCTCCAATAAGTGCTATTACATTTACATCTGCTTTAGTGTTCCTGGCAATCATACCTATTAACGTACTTTTACCAACTCCACTGCCGGCAAAAATACCTATCCTCTGCCCTTTTCCCACTGTTAACAATCCATCTATGGCTTTCACTCCTAAAGGCATTGGTTCGGTAATTCTTGTCCTTCTCAAAGGATTAGGAGGAAAATTGCTTACGGGATAGTATTCACCTTTCTCAATGATTTTTCTACCGTCTATAGAGTTTCCGAGGCCATCAATAACCCTTCCCACAAGGTGTTTCCCCACATTTACTTGAACAGTTCTGCCTTCCGAGATGACCAAACTTCCAGGGCCCACCCCTTGCATATCACCGAAAGGCATTAAAAACACTTTGTTTTCTTTAAAGCCAACAACCTCTGCATATATTTCCTTTCCATCTTTTCCGGTAAATATACGGCAAAGTTCGCCTATATTTGCTTTAGGCCCTTTTGATTCGATAGTCAGTCCTATTACTCTTGTAACCCTTCCCTTGTATACTACTAGCTTCATTTCATCCAATATATTTTTATATTTCTGTAGATCAATATAAGCCAATCTAACTTTCCTCCCTAGTATACGCATGTAAATTCTGACTGCTCATATCCTGGAAATTGTATAATTCTCTGAAAGCGTTTTCAATTTTATTTAACTTTACTTGCATACTGGTTTCAACACATCCGTAAGGTGTTTCAGCAATACAGTCTCCTTCCTTCAGAGAGGGGTCTTTTTTTATTTCCAGGTTTTCTACATCTTCAAGTATTGAATCAATCTCATCTTTTTCTTTCATAATAAAGTCATATTCATAAGGCGACAACCTCAACACAATATCATTTTTATAAGAACAGTTATCAATTGCTTCCCTCACAAGGTTAAAAATAATTTCCCTGTTTTGGGATATTTCTGTTTGTAAAACCTTTCTTGCAATGTTAAGTATGATTTCAACAATGTCAGCTTCAGCACTCTCAAGTATCCTTTTATATTCCTTAATTGCTTCCTCCCTAATAGATTTTGCTTCTGCAATTAAACTTTCATATTGCATTTTTGCTTCATTGTATCCATCATCGTAACCTTTAGACTTTGCTTCTTCAATTTCTTTTTTGCCTTTTTTTGCGTCTTCTCTGGATTTTTCCAAAATCCTCCGAGCTTCAGCTTCAGCTTCTTTTATAATAATATTTGCTTCTCTTTGTGCTTGCTGAACTATCTCCTCAATATTAAGGGAATTTTCATAATGGACACTTCTTTCTTCCATTACAAAAGTATTAGCACTATAAACGTCAGCACTCTTATCATAATTTTCCACTATATCTCCAGGTATCTTAACCCTAAAAGGTGTCCCCATGCATACCTTATAATTTTTTATTACTTTATTAGATAACAATCTCATCCCCTCCACCTCTCGATATTACAATCTCCCCTGCATCTTCAAGTTTTCGTATTACATTTACAATATTTTGCTGGGCCTCTTCAACATCCCTCAGTCTTACAGGACCCATAAACTCCATATCTTCTCTTATTATCTCAGCCATGCGTTTAGACATGTTTGCAAATATGACCTTCTGGACATCTTCACCAGCACCTTTTAATGCAATTGCCAGTTGATTATTGTCAATCTCACGAATGAACCTTTGAATTGAACGGTTGTCAAGAGTAAGTATATCTTCAAATACAAACATCCTCTTCTTTATTTCTTCTGCCAATTCTACATCCTTCATTTCCAGAGTTTCCATAATGTATTTTTCAGTTCCCCTGTCTACATTATTAAGTATATCTACTATTGCTTGAATACCTCCTGCTAAAGTATAGTCTTCTAATACAAGGGAGGATAAATTCTTCTCCAATATTCTTTCAACTTCTTTTATCACTTCCGGAGATGTCCTATCCATAATAGCAATCCTACGTGCCACATCAGCTTGTATTTCCTGTGGGAGAGCAGATAGTACAGCTGCTGCTTGCTGAGGTCTAAGATAAGCTAATACCAATGCAATAACCTGGGGATGTTCTTTTTGAAGAAAATTAAACAACTGTGAAGGGTCAGCTTTTCTCACAAAGTCAAAAGGCCTGACCTGCAAAGATGCAGTAAGCCTATTAATTATTTCTAAAGCCTTCTGGTCACCTATGGCCTTTTCCAATATTTCTTTAGCATATTCAATTCCGCCTTCTGCAATGTATTCTTGGGCAAGACATATTTGATAAAACTCTTCCAGCA
The DNA here is from genome assembly GCA_013314855.1 of Bacillota bacterium. Taxonomy (NCBI): domain Bacteria; kingdom Bacillati; phylum Bacillota; species Bacillota bacterium. The sequence goes on from JABUEW010000016.1 coordinate 30,347, forward strand.
CTTTTTCTTTTTCCTCCGGTGATACGAACCGTATATTGGCAATTTCCAGTGTAAGCTGTTCTATTTCGTCTTCTTTTAAATGCTTAAAAATTTCGGAAGATCTTTCAGGACCAAGAGAAATTAATAGCATAGCAGCCTTTTCCTTTCCGGAACGTTCTCTGGATGTTCCTCGGACCATATCCATACCTCCTAAGTATCCCAATCCTCAGAAAGCCAGCTTCGTAATAGTTGTGCTACTGCTTCCGGTTTATCATTTATAAGTTTATCGATTTGTTTTATAATTTCCGACTTTTCTTCAAGCTCAATCTCCTTTATAGGTTTCTTATCATATTCAGGTTCCATAAATCCCGATAAAGAAGCTGCCGTTTCCATTGTTGCTACCTCCATATCTTCTGTACGTTTTCTTGCAACAAGAATAGAAAACAACATTCCCAGCGTCATTAACAGCATTATCATAAACAACCCATAATCGCTTATGATTTCTTTTATTATGTCTGCAGTCTTCTTTTGTACTGACTCAGGTGGTGCAAGTTTATATTTATTAACAGAAATATTCTCTACTGGAATACCTGTTGCTGCGCTTGCTGCAATTTTTATTTGATTTATCAAATCTTCTGAAAGCTTGCTTTCATCCTGGACACGTTTTCCATACCATAGGGAAATTGCCATAGTAGACTTTTCAGGCACCATATATCCAATTGCCTTTTCTTGTTCTTGCAAAGTTTCATCATATGCAAAATTCTGCCTTTTTTCTCTTAAGTCATAAGTAGAATTTTCTCCACTTCCCAATAAATAGGATGGAGAAGTTGTTTCTCCTGGATTAGTATCGGTCCCCGGTACTCCTCTATTTGCAATATTCTCAGACTTTTCCGTCTTTTCTTCACTGCTGATAACAGCACCACCATCCATGCCGGAAGGATTAGTAATAATTTTTGACTGGGTTTTTAATTTATCAAAATCTAAGAAGGGATTTGCTACCACTCTCAATGTATCAAAATTATCAAACTGTCCTACACTAAAGTAGTTATAAACCTTTTCCTCCAATTCCCTAGCTTTTTTCGATCGCATCTCTTCCTGATTATTTGCTGTGGAAATTATACTATCCTGTATATAATTGTTAAGTACATTAAGATTGTTATCAACAACAGTAACATTCTTTGGGTCTAGTTTTTCTACACTTTTTGAAACCATCATAACTATGCCTTCAACTTGTTCCTGGGTGAGCTGTGTTTTAGGTTTTACCATAACATATGCTGTGGGCAAGTATTCCTTCTTATCCGAAGTTAAAAACACCGACTGTTCAGGCAAAGCTAAACTTACTTCAGCATATTCAATGTTATCGTGTGCCATAAGTTTTTTGGCTATGTCGTCTGCCTGCTGCTGTTTCCAAATATGCCTTTTATCACTCTCTGTCGTTGTAATGCCTATCATTTTAATGGCGTCCTCAAAAGTCATGCCGCCTTTAGGGTAACCTTTCTGGGCCAATACCATTTGAGCTTTGCTATTATCTTTCAGATTAACTATTATGCTTGTACCATTGTCTTTAACATCATGCCATATATTATTCTCTGTAAGCACAGCACTCATTTCCCCTATTTCTTTCTGGCTTAAATTACTGACCAGGGTAGTATATGAAGGCCTTGTTAAAGCAATGGTACCAATTGTAACAGTCAATATAACTATACCGGAAGTTATGTAAATACGAGTCTTTTGAGACTTATCAAGGCTTTGCCAGAATTCTTTTAACTGTTTTACCCACTTAGTCAATATTTCAGGCATATTCTCATTACACCATCCTAAATTTGCATTCTCATAATCTCATTATAAGCATCAAGAATTTTATTTCTTACTTGCAATGTAAATTGAAGAGCAATATCCGCCTTTTCAATTGCTATGAGCACTTTATGTATATCCTCTATTTGCCCTGCTGCAAACTCATCACTAATATTTTCAGCTTCTAGAATCATGTTATTTGTTTTTGCTAATGCCTCGCTTAAAAACCCGGCAAAAGTTTTAGTATCTTCCCCTTTGCTATCGGCATTTACCGTTTTTAAAAATACAGTATTTGATATTGCATTACTAATACTGTTAGTATTCATAATAATATTCCCTTCTTTTTTGATTTATTATTGATTTACTATTGATAATATAACCTTATATTTTGAGTTATCTATACATTCAACTAACCTATTTCCCTATTTCTAAGGCTTTTAAAGCCATACTCTTTGTGGTATTAATGGATGCAACATTCGCTTCATAAGCGCGGGATGCAGATATCATATTTATCATTTCCGTAACTATATCAATATTGGGCATTTCAACATAACCTTCTTCATTCGCGTCAGGATGTCCCGGGTCATATACTCTCTTAAATGGCGAGGGATCCTCTATGATACGAGCTACTCTTACACCATTAGCAATTCCCAAATATTTTTTTTTGCTGCTTTCGGTTAAGAATTGAGAAAAAGGCTTGTTATTTTGTCTTTCTTCAAAAACAACAACCTTTCTCCTATATGGAATGCCTCTTTCAGTTCTTGTAGTATTTATATTTGCAATATTTTGTGCAATTACATCCATTCTTAATCTTTGCGCAGATAATCCTGATGCCGCAGCATCTAAAGCTTCAAAACAACTCACCTATCATCTTCTCCCTTCATTAATAATTGATTTTATTCTTCTTAAACTTGCATTTACACTTTGGACAAGAACATTATACTTTATTGTGTTTTTAGCCATGGAAGCCATTTCGTTATCTATATCCACATTATTTCCGTCAAGTCTTGAACTTAAATTTTTGTTGTCTGTCAACACTTCAATATTAATATTATCAATATTACCTGAACTGCCTATATCAATATGCATTTCATGAGTCTTAAAACCTTTGAACCCACCTTTTGAATATCTGTTCAACATTTCTTCAAATTTCACTGTTTTTCTTTTATAACCGGGAGTGTCTACATTTGCAATATTCTGAGATATCGTTTTATTTCTTAGCCATACTGCGTCAAGTGCTTTTTCAGCTAATTTTGTACTGTTAAATATATTATTTAACAATCTCATCACCCCTTCACAATTTGACAGCAACGTTATGTTGCTTTTTACAAATATGTAAAATAATACATATTGATATATAAATATTAACATAATATTGAAAAAATTACAACATTATTTTTAAATTTTTGTCCGAATTTTATCCATAATCCTATGATTCTACATTTTTATTCGACATTTTTCTTAATTTGTTGAATGGTTTCTAATGCACGATGGGCAATTTTGAGATTTCTTTCCCTTTTATTTTTGATTGTATAGTCCAAACCCTGAATAATTCCGAAATTGATATTCATCGGTTGAAAATTCTTAATGTTTTTATCGGATATGTAATTACTTAATGCTCCAATTGCGGTTGTAGGAGGAAATATTATCTTATTCTTCCCTTTAAACATCAAAGCTGCATTTATACCTGCAATTAAGCCGGAAGATGCGGATTCTACATAACCTTCCACACCTGTAATTTGTCCGGCAAAAAATATATTAGGCTTACTTCTTAAACTATATGTTGCATCTAAAAGCTTTGGTGAGTTTATAAAAGTATTCTTATGCATTACCCCGTATCTTACGAATTCAGCTTTTTCAAGACCAGGAATTAAACTAAAGACTCTTTTTTGCTCAGGCCACTTTAACCTGGTCTGGAATCCCACTAAATTGTATAATGTACCTTCTGCATTATCCTGCCTCAATTGAACAACTGCATATGGCTCTTCGTTATTTAGAGGGTTTACAAGACCTACAGGTTTTAATGGTCCAAAACGCAAAGTATCAATTCCTCTTTTAGCCATACTTTCAATAGGCATACACCCTTCGAACAAAACACCCTTTTCAAAATCTTTTATCTCTGCCACTTCTGAATTTACCAGTTCATTCCAGAATAAGGTGTACTGTTTCTTATCCATGGGGCAGTTAATATAATCCTCTGAATTTTTATCATAACGTGAAGCTCTAAAAGTTTTTTCAATATCTATGGATTCATAAGTTACAATTGGAGAAGCTGCATCAAAAAAATACAGGTAGTTCTCCCCAATTATATTTGCCAAATATTGGGATAAGGCTTGTGATGTTAATGGCCCTGTAGCTATTATAGTAATTTCATTATCAGGTATGGATGTTACCTCTTTGTTTATAACTGTAATATTTTTATCCTGTTTAATAATGTCTGTCACTGATTGGGAAAATTTTATCCTATCTACTGCCAATGCTCCACCGGCAGGTATCCTTGTAGAATCTGCACACTTAATTATTAATGAATCCAACAACCTCATTTCCTGCTTCAATAACCCCAGAGCATTTTCTATTTTGGTAGAACCTAAGGAATTACTGCATACCAGCTCGCTAAATGTTTCAAGATGATGAGCAGGAGTGTAGGCGCTAGGTTTCATTTCAAAAAGTCGCACTTTAATTCCTCGTTTTGATAATTGCCATGCAGCTTCACATCCGGCTAAACCTGCACCGATAACATTTATATAATCTACCAAAATACCCACCTCAACAGTAGATTATTATCAGCATTTCTTACATACTTTTTCTTTTTTCTTTGGTAATTTCTTTTGTAAAATTACACTTATTATTACTACATACAGCTTGCAGTTTTGAAGACACACGTTTTTCTACCATAAAACTTCCGCACTTAGGGCAATTCTCTTCATATGGTTTATTCCATATCATAAACTTGCACTCGGGATAATTCTCACATCCATAATATTTCTTGCCCCTTTTAGTCTTTTTCACTAATAATCTGCCCTTACATTCGGGGCATAATACTCCTGCTTCTTCTACTATGGGCTTCGTATTCTTACATTCCGGGAATCCGGGACAAGCAAGGAATTTTCCATACCTTCCCGATTTTACAACCATATTTTTTCCACATTTTTCACATATAACGTCTGTCTCTTCATCAGGCACTTCAATATGACCTATTTTAACTTCAGCCTCTTTTAACAAATGTTCGAAATCCTCATAAAATTCCCTTACAATTTCTACCCACTTTTTTTTACCCTCTTCAATACTATCCAGTTGTGCTTCCATTAATGCGGTAAACTGAACATCTACGATTTCCTTAAAGTGTATTTTCATTAAATCCGTAACAATTTTCCCTAATTCTGTGGGGACCAGGAATTTCCCATCCCTTACCACATAACCCCTCGAAATTATTGTAGTGATAATAGGAGCATAAGTACTTGGACGTCCTATTCCTTTTTCTTCAAGAGCTTTTACCAATGTGGCTTCGGTATATCGTTGAGGCGGTTGTGTAAAATGTTGCTGTGGCATTAGCTTCTTTAAAGACAAAACCTCTCCTTCTATCAACTCAGGTAAATCAATATTATTTTCTTCTGCTTCGTCCTCTTTGCCGTTATTATCTTCTTGTTCTTCCTGATATATTTTGTTATATCCATCAAATTTAAGGTGCGAACCTGAAGCTTTAAAAATATAACTTGAAACTGCTACATCAACATTTAGAGTATCATATATTGCCTGTGTCATTTGACTTGCAATAAACCTTTCCCAGATTAGTTTATATAATCTGTATTGGTCCCTATTTAAGGAATCTTTTATCATATCTGGTTCCATCCATACATTTGTAGGACGGATAGCCTCATGAGCATCTTGTGCTGATGATTTGCTCTTAAATATCCTTGGCGCATCAGGGAGGTATTCCTTACCAAATTTATTTTCAATAAAACTTCTTACTTCTCCTAATGCTTCATTGGAAATTCTCGTAGAATCAGTACGCATATATGTTATCAATCCGATGGAACCTTCCCCTTTTATTTCAACTCCTTCGTATAGTTGTTGGGCCACCATCATTGTGCGTTTTGTAGTAAAACCTAGTTTTCGTGATGCTTCCTGCTGTAATGTACTGGTTATAAATGGGGGTGAAGGATTCTTTTTTCTTTCCCCTTTTTTAATCTTTTTTACAAAAAACTCTTTCCCCTGTAAATTTCTCAAGATATTGTCCGCATTTTCCTTGCTTTTTAAGTCAATCTTCTCTTTATCAGTACCATAGAATTTAGCCTTAAATGTAGCTTTGCTGTCCTTTTTGGCAAGAGTTGCAGTAATCGTCCAGTATTCTTCCGGTATAAAATTTTCTATTTCTTCCTCTCTGTCAGTAATGAGCCTTACAGCAACAGATTGTACCCTTCCTGCGCTTAAACCCTTTCGTACCTTTTCCCATAGAATTGGGCTAATCTTGTATCCTACTATCCTATCTAATACCCGTCTTGCCTGTTGGGCATCAACCAGGTTCATATTTATCTCTCTTGGAGATTTTATTGCATTTAAGACAGCATTTTTCGTTATTTCGTTAAACGTAATCCTTAATTTAGATTTTTCATCTAAATCCAATAAATTTGCTAGATGCCAGGAAATAGCCTCTCCTTCCCTGTCCGGGTCTGTTGCAAGGAAGACAGACTCTGCTCCTTTGGCTTCTTTCTTAAGTTTTGAAATCACTTCTCCTTTACCGCGGATAGGTATATACTTGGGTTCAAAATTGTTTTCTATATCTATACCCATCTGGCTTTTAGGCAAATCCCTTATATGGCCTAAGGAAGCCTCAACTTTGTAGTTCTTTCCTAAAAATTTGCTTATGCTTTTAACCTTTCCAGGAGATTCAACAATAATGAGTTTATAAGGCATTTTATTCCTCCATATTGAAAATTTATTCTATGTGTTTCTTACGAAAACATTATAACCACATATAGATATATTAGTCAAACATGAATTTGTGATAGCAGCTCTGAAATTTTATTTGTAATAATTGCCTAATATTGATTTCTTAGTTTAAATATTTTGCCCTGCATCTGCTCAACAATTCCTTTTAATTCGAGCATTGTTAATACGGAATTTATGTATTTTATGCTATATCCCGTCATATTAACTAAAAAATCAATATGCATAGGTTCATACATAAGGCATTCTACTATGCGCCTTTCTTCATTATTAAGACCTTTATAATTTATTTGGTCATGCAATCCATAACTTTTGTCATTGCCTTTTGTCCTTTTTGATGCTGTATTATTTACAATATTATATATTTCCAGTTCTTCCAAAATATCTTCAATGCATGTAGTAAGTTTTGCCCCTTCTTTTATTAACTTATTGGTACCTCTACTGTTAATGCGGTTAATATCGCCAGGCAATGCAAAAACTTCTCGTCCCTGTTCAAGGGCAAAATTAGCAGTTATTAAAGAACCGCTGTTTTCAGCAGCCTCCACAACTACTACTCCCAAGGATAGTCCACTAATTATGCGATTTCTAGCAGGAAAATTTTTAGGCAGAGGAGCAGTTCCGGGTAAATATTCCGAAATGACTGCTCCATTTTCAATAATGTCTTCCATTAGAGTTTTATTCTGCGGAGGATATACGATATCATGCCCGCATCCCAGTACTGCAATGGTCCTTCCTTTTGCCCTTAAAGCACCCTTATGGGCACTTGAATCTATACCTCTTGCCATACCGCTTACAATTGTTATTCCCAGGCTTGCAAGCTGGTATGCCAGTTCTTCTCCAGCCTCAAAACCATATGATGTAGCTTTTCTTGAGCCTACAAGAGCAATTGATTTTTCATTTTGTATTAACACACCTTTTACATATAAAACTACAGGAGGATCATATATGTTTTTTAAATAAAAGGGATATATTTCATCTTTTATCGTAATTACTTCAATTCCCAATTCAGCAATACTCTTCATGTATGTTGAAATTTGAGTTTTATGTTTTTCATCAATAATCTGTCCTATAGAAACCTCTGTAAGGAACTGTAATTTCCTCAGCTCTTCTTCCGATGCTTCCCAGATATTTTTGGGGTCTTTAAAATAATCTAATAACTTAAGACGGTTTATTGGAGAAACCTTATCCAATGAACTTAACCATACCCAATATTTTTTCACAAAACTTCACCTCGTAAAAAATGGTATAAGCAGATTTATATCCAACTTTTTTATACAATCTACTTATACCATTTTTTTTATAATTTTACAATATATATTATTTTTTAACAGCTACTTTGCAGTATATCCCCCATCTACAGGTATATTTGCTCCTGTAATATACAAGGAAGCATCGGAGGCCAGAAAAACAATAATACCCTTAAGGTCGGTTTCATTGGCCATCCTGCCTAATAGTGTTCTGTCGCTATAACGCTTGACAAATATTTCTTCATGTTTGCTTGTTTGGAATCCTCCAGGGCTTACACAATTACATCTTACATTCCTAGAGCCGTAGTAACTGGCTACAAACCTGGTAAAATTAATCATTCCTCCTTTGTGGAAGAAGTAATCGGGTGCAAAACCGTCCCAACCAAGCCCTTCATACAAAGTTCTGTCAGGACCTACCATACCCTGCATAGAACCGATGTTTATAATTGATCCACCGCCCTGTTGGGCCATAACATCTCCAAAAGCCCTGGTAATTATAAACAGTCCTGTTGCGTTTATCTTCATACTTTCTGCAAAGGTTGAAGCATCCGAATACCATCCATTCTTCATTGGCCTGGCAACTGCATTATTGACCAGGATATCAACACGGTTACTTCTTTTAAGTACTTCATCCCTTAATGCAAGTATGGACTTTTCATCCCCTAAATCCACTTTTAGAGCCTGCACATTGTAACCTCCATTTCTGAGAGTTCCTGCCACCTTTTCAAGTTCCTCCACATTCCGAGAGGCAATGTAGGTATCTGCTCCCGCTTCAGCAACAGCAGATACAATTTGTCTTCCATAAAGTCCTGCACCACCGGTTACAACAGCAACTTTTCCCTTTAAAGAAAAACTCTCAAGTACATTCATTTTATTTTCCCCCATATTTCTTGTTTCAATATATGCTATTGTCTTTTTTAGTAATAATTGATGTACTGGTTATTCTAGCAAAAGCATTGGCGATATCGCGGCAATATTGGCTTAATCCTACAACATCCGCCCCAACATTAATGAAAGTGTAACCTATATCAATCAGCTCCTCAAGGTTTCCTATCCCGCCTACAGTACCTGCAAACTTCCCATGGGCAAGAGCAGTTTCAGCAATTTTCTTTCTAGCCCGTTTTATTTCCGGATGGTCCCATTGGCCTAGTTTGCCAATTCCATGACTAAAATCACCAGGCCCGAAAAACAGGACGTCAATACCTTCCAAAGAAGCAATTTCATCAAGTTCATCAAGAGGCTCAGGGTCTTCTATCTGTACCATTACAAATCTTTGATCATTTGCCTGTTTCGCATATTCTACCAAATCCAGGTTACAATAAGCCCCATCGGAACACCCGCCATCAATAGGACGCCTTCCTATTGGGTGAAAACGGGTCATCATTACAACTTTTTTTGCATCCTCATAACTCATTATATGGGGTACCATTATACCCGTAGCATCCATTTCAAGGGGTTTAACATGGTCACTATAGCTGCCCCTGGATACCCTTACCATTAAATCCACATCCCATGCTTTTGCAGCCAGGATTTGTTTTTCAATGATGCCCCAGTCATTGGGTACATGTTCCATATCAGTCCATATACAGTCAAATCCCATCATAGATGCAATTTCAACTACTCTTGAGTCTGCGATATTCACTTTAAAACAACTTGCTATCTTTCCTGTACGAAGCTTCTGTAAAACTCTACTTCTTCTCATATTAAAATTATTCTGCTCCATAAAGACACCTTCACTCTAATAAAATTTCATCCAGCTTAACTTCCCGGCCACCCTCTTCACGGCTCCTGATACCCGCAATTATTATCTTCATAAGTTCCTGGGTCTCTGAAAAGGGATATGGCCTTATGCCTGTTTGCAAATATTGAATAAATGCTTCCATCTGAGTTTTAAAAGCATAAAAAGTATCGGATGAAGCTGCCCCTATTCGCCCTGCCGTACCGTATATTTGAAGAACTCCAAAGGCACCATACATATCGTTTATGGCTATAACCATAACGTCAGCTCCGGTTTTATGTTTTAAATGAACTATATTTCTCTCTTTATCTCCAATATTCCTTGCAGATAAAAACCCAGGTCCAATAATGGGATATATTCCCTCAACCGCGTGTATCCCATACCTTTCCCATGTTTTTGGAGTTGTTATACTTGCATACCTTATTTCTCCTATGTCCCATGTAGAGATTCCATATGGCATAAATTCCTTGGTATATCTCATACTGCTTGAAGACATTATAGGCGCTCCGTCTTTTACCCATTTAGTAAAGACCTTCAAATCTTCCTCATTGTCCACCATAGGCTTATCCACAAAAATAGGGAGGCCGGCTTCTACAAAAGGTCTGCACCTTTCCACATGCTCATATCCCTTATCTGTAGGAATTATAACCGCATCTACCTCACCTATAACATCTTCTGGTTTTTTGACTACATTTGGGATTAAGGAGGCTTTAGCAACTTTTACCGCATCTTCTGGGTCATCGGTCCAAATATGCGTAACCTTCGCTCCGGGTATTTGAAGTGTTTCTTTGGGTTGTCTTCCAAGATATTGTGGTATTACCGGATAAGGGCATTTAGCCATTTCTTCAGGGTTATAACCATTAAATATGGCACTCCAAGAATACGGGTGACCATTTCCGTCTACCATTCCCACCATGGCCAGATTAATTTCCGGTTTATTAACAAGTGGTTTAATATTATCCATACTTTACACCTCGACAAATATGCCTTTTTTAGAAGACTCATAGGCTGCTTCAACCACTCTTTGTACCTGAAGAGCATCCTCCAAAGGAACTTTAACCGGTTCATTATTCAGTATTGACTGGCAAAAAGATTCTATTTCTTTAGTATACATATTACCAAATTCAACATCGATATTAACAGGTGTAACATCTACTCTATCTTGCTTAGCATCATAACTTAAGGTATCGTCTGAAAGAACCACATCCAATTTCCCACCTTCTACCTGGCTTATAGTTCCTTCTGCAAGCATGCTTCCCCTTGTGCCGTATATTTCAAATCTACATTTTGCAGCTGCATCGGGTATATTAAAATTAGAATCAACATATGCATAAGCCCCATTGTCCATTTCAAAAATAACGGATGCAGAATCTTCAACCTCATATTTGAATGTTTTTGTACCTGTAAGAGCAGCAACTCTTTTTGCTTTTCCCCCGGTTACATACTGAATAAGGTCGATGCAATGTACTCCCATATCCATTAAGGCTCCACCGCCGGAAGTGTTTTTTTTCTGCCTCCAGCTGCCGGGCATATCGGGGTACCAGCAAGTCAGTTGCGCCCTACAAGACACTACATTGCCCAATTTACCGTTACTGATAATTTCCTTCATTTTCTGGTGATAGGCATGGTATCTCATCATAAATCCAACAGCAATAAGAACTCCTTCTTTCTTGCAAGCTTTCGCTACTTCTTCTCCTTCATCAGCTGTAAGAGCAACAGGTTTCTCTATCAATATATGTTTTTTAGCCTTTGCTGCCTTTATGGCCTGTTCTTTGTGATATACAACCGGAGAAGCAATGTAAACAGCATCAATTTCAGGGTCTGCCAATAGTTTGTCAACATCATCATAAGCTCTTTTTGCACTATATTTTGCTCTTAATTTCTCAGCCAACTCCATATTTACTTCCATTACTGCAACAAGTTCAGCGTTTTTAGCCAACATCATACCCGGTATGGTCCTCCTGTCGGCAATACCTCCTGCTCCTATTACACCCCATCTTACTTTCATAAATAACCCTCCCCTTTTACTTTATTATTTTTTTTACTTGGTATTAAACTTACGTCCTATAATTTATGTCTTATATTATCATAATAGTATTATTTATTATGGCAATAATCTTTTGGTAGCCAGCCGTGGCCAGGTTACACACCTGCGGAATCCTTCTGCATATTTTACGCCACACTGCAATCCCCTAAATTTCGATACTGTTCTTACAAAATCAAGAAAATCTATTTTATCGTGCTCCAACATCCATTTAATTTGGCTTTGATGGCAATTTAAAGCATTAATTTTTATTTCTATAGTCTCTGTAACATCAACATACTCCTCAGGCAAAAAATTCACACCTGCAATAGTATCCATATAATAGATCGGAACTACATTGGGATAACTTGGGCTTTTAGTAAATGTATGGGGGATACTGGAGGAAAAACTGGCATCAAAAACCATTTTTCCAACTTCTACATGGTCCTTCATATAATCATCCGGGCCATGGGTTATAATTATATCCGGCCTTGTATATCTAATAACCTCAATAAGTTTCATAACTGTATCTTCATTGTAAGAATTTACTTTTAAATCGGGAACATCAAGGTTAATGACCTCTTTTGCTCCAACTACCTTCCCCGATTCTTCAGCTTCCTTGGTCCTTATCTCCCTTAAATCATCGGGCATAATTACTGCATGACCCATATTGCCGTTTGCAACATGGCACATAAATACATTATGGCCTTGTTTTGCATATTTAGCGAGAGTACCTGCACATGCTACTTCCAGATCATCGGGGTGGCATCCAACTGCTAGTACATTCATAAATTTCTCCCTCCTAATTTCCACAAACTCTGTCACTAATTCATTTCATTATATTTTATCTATTCTTATATAAGAGATATCTTATATAAGAGATATAAAGGTGCCTTTAATAAGCACCTTTATTATTTATAACATCAATAATATTACTTCTTTAAATGTTTATCCAAGAGCTTTTTAACTGCATCAATGCACCTTTGTATGTGACACTCCTCCCATGAAGGATGCAAGAAAAGGCTCACTGTTTGAGATCTTAAACTCTTAGCCACAGGACATACAACCTTATCATACTTTACAGATTCAGGATTTGTATACTCCTTGGACTTAAACGGAAACTTAGCAGCACCAAAACCATTCAATTCTTTATATGCTCTTTCTTCATACGCTTCAGGCCATTGAATTCCATAACAGGGAATTCCTTCAGACTGTAATTCTTTTACAAACTGTTCTGCATTACAATGAAGTTTTTCGGTATCAATAAGTATTGGATACCACCAGTAAGCATTTTTTCTTTCTTCGGTATTCAATGGTAATGCTTTTATGCCTTCCAAACCTTTAAAAGCTTCATCATACAATTTTGCATATTTTCTGCGTCTTGCCAGGTTCCAGGAATCGAACCTCTTTAACTCATTAAGGCCTATTATCGATTGGATTTCAGTCATGCGGTAATTAAAACCTACTCTGTGGTGAATGTACGGCAATTTTTCCTCCAGGGCAAGGAGGTTCATACGGGTCCTTACATCATAGCCGTGGTCCCTGAATGAACGGCACTCCCAAGCAAGATTTTCATCATCAGTAACAACCATGCCACCTTCTCCACCTGTTGTAAAATGTTTGCTCTGGCAGAAACTAAAACAGCCGATGTCTCCCACTGTACCTGCTTTTTTACCTTTGTACTCACCTCCAAAGCACTGGGCACAGTCTTCAATAACTTTAAGATTATGCTTTTTGGCTAAATCCATAATGGATCCCATATCACAAACAACACCGTATAAGTGTACAACAACAATACCTTTTGTTCTCTCGTTAATTAATAGCTCAATGGCTTTCGGGTCAATTGTATGGTCTTCTGTTACATCAGCAAAAACCGGTATTGCTCCTGCCTGAACAATAGCAAAAGATGATGCTATAAAAGAGTATGACGGTACAATAACTTCATCCCCGGGACCAATCCCTAAACTGCTAATTGCAATATGTAACGCTGCCGTACCATTGGTACACGAGATTGCATACTTGGAACCAATCCACTTAGCCCATTCATTTTCAAATTCCATGCCTTTTGGTCCCGTCCAATAGTTTACTTTCCCATTTTTTAAAGGTTCCAATACATCCCTAAAAGTTTCCTCGGCAAATTGGGGCCAAACCGGAAATCCCAATTCCGCTGAACCGGGAGCATTCATAACAACACTATTCTCTTTTGCCATACTTAATCCACCTCTCATATTATATTTATATTTTACTGCTTTTCATAAATAAAAGCAGTTGATATTCCACTCTGTATCTATGTAACTAAAGAGTTTTCACAAGATTTAAAACTTCACTTGTGAGGATATCTCCTGCATCTTCTCTCAACTTACTTGAGCATGCCGTTTTAATTTCATATCCTCCCTCATCAAAAGCAGCCTTTGTAGGTATATAGCCTACCATATCGTTAGCAAGGCCAAATACTAACATATTCTTATGACCCGATTCTTTTTTTATTCTAAGGCCGAATTCTACAAATACCTCTCCCGGTAAAGTAGTAATAATTGTATCACCAAGCCTGACTGCCTGTATTTCTGTAATTATATCTTTTTCCTTTACCTGGGCTAATTTTAAAATTTCCCGGGCATAAACCTCATCAGGGACACCGTCAAGAAGTGAAGGTATGTAATCTCCTCTCTCCTCAAGCAACTTCTTTGCCCATTCAACAGCTTCTTTTGTTATTGGGCGTAAAGGAAGGCTTATTTTTTTGGATAGAATTTTTAATGGTTTGGTTTCCAATCTTTCCTTTTTTTCAAGAGAATGGCTAACATGGCTTCCTAATAACTCGCCTATACGTTTTGCTTCTTCAAAACCTCTTCCCTGATTCTTATCCCGGAAGTTTATATGGTTGACATTTCCCTCTGCCCCATTGGCAAAAAATACTATTACATGATTACCATATTTCTCTTTTATGTAGTTATCCAGATAATTAATATAGTCCCTGGACCATAGCCAGTCTTTTCCCACAAGTACAGCCGGGTGTAGAGTAAAATTAACCATTAGGGCCATCATTTCTCCCTTGAGGTTATTTATTGATATTACAATTAATTCCGGGTCAATCGGGCCTGCTTCCTTTTTTACATGTCCAATATCCACATCCTCCCAATTCATTTTTACAGAACCGTCTTTCATTATAAGCCTTCTGTTAAAACTTAAGTGGTAAACGTTATCCTTAGTAACGAACATTTCAGCTTCCTCAAGTCTTCCAGGCAATAGTCCTATTTCATCTGAGATTTTTTTAGTTATGTCATTAATATATTGACCGCATCCTTTATCAAGTTCTTTACGGAATATTCCCAATACATCAGGCCCTGAATGCGTATGGGTAGCATTTATGACAATATTTTCGGGCGCTATGCCTGCTTTTTTATTTATCTCATCTTTAATTCTTTTGCATGTTTCAAAATTCAAACCCAACAAGTCAAAACTTAAGAAACAGAACCGTTTTCCCTCTTCCTCCAACAAAATTGCATTACAATATAAGTTATCATGAATACCTCTCGATATATCATCATCCCTGACATTTCCTCCCATAGGTAACCCTATGGGAGGTGTTATATCTATACTTTTTACTGCTGCTTTCACATTATTACCCCCTCGAATATTCATAAATGCATACCATTAAGTAGTACACCAGGCTCAAATATGTTGTCCAGTACATACTTTGCACCGCCTAATGTAACAGTGTTACCTTTTAATAAAGAAAATCTTATCTGAATTCTTCCTTTATTTGGTTTTAATTGTATATCATCTATATATTTCTTTACTTTTTGGAGAAACTCATTACCAAGTTTTGTTATTTCTCCGCCAATTACTATCTCTTCCGGATTAAGCAAATTAATTATATTGGTTATTCCAAAGGCAAGTTTTTTTGCAGTATCATCAATAACTTCCGATACCAGTTTATCCTTCTTAGAAAATGCTTCCCTCACTATATCAATATTTATTTTGTTAAAATTGTTACCTATTACATCTTTTACTATAGTATCTCTTCCTGACTTTATACCCGCTACTATGTTATGAAATATTGAAGGAATGCTTACCATGGTTTCCAGGCAACCTCTATTACCACACTTGCATCCCGGAGCGTTTATATCTATTGTTATGTGGCCGATTTCACCTGCCAGCCCCAGTGACCCTGTAAATATTTGCCCGTTTAAAATTATTCCTGAGCCTACTCCCACATTTATATCAATAAATATCAGATTCCGGACATTGCTGTCTGAGCCAAACTCCTTTTCTGCATAAGCCGAAAACCAGGATTCATTTCCCAATAATATAGGTATGTCATTATACCTGTCTTTAATGTAATAATAAAAATCATTGCTTTCATCTATAGGTATGACTGTTGACGTTGTTACCCGATTATTTTCAGTATCAATCAAACCCGGAACGCCCAGACATATTCCAAATAATTTTACTTCATCAATATTAGCTGCCTGCAAATTTTTTTCTAAAGTTACTACAATCTCCTGACCAATAGTACTATAATCCGTCACTTCTACCTTTTTTCCCAGTACTTGATTGCACTTTAAGTCATAGAGATAAAAAAAGAAACCTTCTGTTACCATTTCAACAGACGCTATATAACCTCCTGCCGGGTTTACCTCCAGCATTATGGGTTTTCTTCCGCTGGTTGTTGTAGCCCCTTCTCCTGTCTCAACTATAATATCGTTTTTAATTAGTTCTTCAGCCAATGATGAAACAGTTGTGGGACTCAACCCGGTAATATTAGCAAGGTCTGCCCTGGAAACAGGTCCATACCTGTTTATAAGGTTAAATATCAGTGTAAGGTTGGTTTCTTTTACAAGTTGTTGATTTGCCGCTTGCTTTTCTTCTTTTTTTGTTTTCTTCAACTTTAACATATATATTTCTCCAGTGAATGAATTAATTATTTATACACAAAATACTCGCTTCGTCTTTTTAATTATATCATACTCATTTTAACAAAGCAATAGTTTATGGTAAATTTCAGAGCTGAAGCATGAAAATTTTATTCTTATCCATTAATAGTGGCTGCGTTAGTAATTTTATCCAATTATATAATAATATTACATAAATTTAACCATACGTTTAAGTCATCGGATAACACTATAACC
>JABUEW010000017.1 GCA_013314855.1 Bacillota bacterium
GTGTGCCGGACATGATGAAGGAATTCAAAATAATCTGCTTTTCGGTGCAGGTCGGCTGTAACTGGGCTTCCTTTTCCTTTATAGTCTTGTAAAATTGTATTTTGGGGTTATTGATATTCTTTTCCAGCATCATTATGCCCTTGGGATCAATAAAGGTTATATACTGCTTGTCATCTTCGGCAATCCACATAATAAAGTCCGGGTAAAAATTACCTGCTTCAAAAAAGCCAATACCAACTTTGCTCTTATTGCGGAGCAAATACAACCTCTTTTCTATAAAAGCAGATGGATTATCATCGCAATATTTCTTCAGCCTGTCAATAAACAGCTTTTCGTCGCTGTTTAGGCTTACAGGCGAAACCTCAATACGGATTCCTTTATCTATAGAGATAAGGGGAGTGTAAAGGTGGTTGTAAAAGTCAAAGTAGCGGAAATTCAAATGCTTATCCTCGTACTTGCCCAAACGCCTGTTTTTTTCCAAAGCCTCTCTGATTCCCTCAATCAGCTCTGCAAATTCTTCGAATTTCTCTTTGTTAAAAAGAGTAATATTATACGCATCGATAAAATTCTTATCACTGGATTTTAAGTCCCCGTAAACCAGGTGCGGCGCTTCCCATTGGGCCTTATGATATTTAAAAAATCTGTCCAGATAGTTTTTTAGAAGCATAACACATATATCATTGATTCTGCCGATTTTATCAAAACTGTCGATTTCCATCAGCGCCCTGGGGACAAACAAAGTGTACCAGCCCTTCAGCTTAAGTATTTCCGGCAATAATGACTTTTCGATGCTGATATTGTAATAAACCTTTTGGTTTTTGTATTGCAGCAGTTCGGCATAAAGCTTATCCATATCTAAGAACGCGATATGATGTGGCTCCAATACAGCCTCGTCCTTTTGATATTTTACATCTTCACTCCTGGTAGAAGTAAGACTTTGGATGGCAGCATTATAATCAACCTTGACTTTATTTTTGACCAGGTTGTCCATAAAGCCGTCTGAAGGAGTGGTAAGGATCAGCCGTTTCGACTGCTTTTTGAAATTGATGCCGTCCTTGACCTTAATCACCTTCAGTTTATCCTTCGCATCATGAAAACGGCTTACTACAGGGAGCTTGAATTCTCTGATGGAGTCATTCAGATCCATATCTTCCTTTTCAAGATATTCTTTGAATTGTGCCATATAATCGGCTTTTACCCCAAATATAGTTAAGGTTTCTATTTTGTTAATATACCTCGGCACTTCAACAGGGTAGTCCAGTTTGGAACTGCGCTTGAGACAGTTTCCGTAACCTTTAAGTCTTACCCCCCTGCCAAAAAGCTGGATGGCCTGAGAGCCTTCGCCCTTGGCAAAGTTAATCAGCCCCATGGTGGAAACCCGCCAGCTGTTCCACCCTTCTGTAAACTTTTTAGAGCCTATAAGTATATTAATCCTGGAATTTTTATCATTTATTCTTTTAAACAGGGATTCGTTCTCAAACTGGTTTTCATCGGTAACAATCCCGGTCTTCCCTTTTTCAATATTCTTAATCAGCTCGCTGTCGCCGCCGGCGCCAACATTGATAACCCCGAAAAATTCATTGTCACTGCCAATCCGTAAACCAATTTCTCCGCCCAGCTGTTTTAAATTTACCAAGTGCAACCTGCCTGTGGAAGTTGTCTCAAAAACGATTTTTAACACATCGTCATAAACAGAGCCGGCATCTCGCTGAAACAGATTTTGCAGATAGGAAAAATCGCCATAAAACAGCTCCTGTCCTCTTTCATCAAGGAGCCCGGTATTGTCATCCAGCAGCATTTTGATCCGGCTTACGGCCTTTTCTTTGTTTGCCGTAAAGCCGTTAATAAAGGCCAGAACTTCCTGCACGTCGGTTAATTCGTCCTTGCTGACGGTTTTATTCACGCTGTTGCCCACAAATACTAAGAGCGGCTTTTCAATATTGAAGGGGACAAAGGCCCCTCTCTCGCTCTGGTAAATTTTCATCTGCTGATAGAAACTGAGTAAACAACCCGTTAAATACAGCTCCTGCTGTTCTCTGGAAAGACTCTCTTTCAGGTTGTAAATTCGGTATTCCTTGCCATAGCCGTCATTATAGAAGTACTTATAAGAATAGTCAAATATAATGGCCTTGCCGTACTGATGAGCAAGAGCCTCAGCTTCCGATTTTGTTTTTTCCTCCTTGATAGCCTGCTTAAAAGTCGCCGAATACTCAAAGGAAAACCCGTACTCCGACAACCGGCTCCGAAAATCGTACCACACATTTCCGGAGAGTCCTTTGTGCCCTTCATCAACCAGGACAAGGTTGTTCTGCTCAAAACTGTCCACAGAAACAGTCTTCACCTTCCCCTGCTCTTCCAGCTTGTTAATGTCGATAACCAGCACCTCGTCTTTTTCCTGCAGGGTATCCTTTTCAAAGAGGCGGCAGCGGATGCCGGAAAGCTTCATTTCCTCAATGTGCTGGTGCGATAAACCTTCATTGGGCGTAAGAAGAATGATTTTATTAAGGGTCAAACTTTTGTTATATTCCTGCGCCCTCTTAAAGTAATGTTGGAATTGCAGGATATTAGCATGCATAATTAACGTCTTGCCGCTACCTGTAGCGCACATAAAGGCCAGCTTGTTCAAGCTGTCCGGTGTATAATCCGAAATTGTTTCACCATCGCTTTCAGCATTGAATTCATGCAGGAAATTATTTAAGTCGGCAACAAAGTTCTCCCTGTCCAGGAAGTACCTGTCAAGATACATCTCGGTAAAAAGGAGAGCAAGATACTGGAAATATTTTAGGGTAAGCCCGCCCCGACCCTCGCCGATATGCTGGACATAACGGAAGATGTTTTCATCATACTCCTTCAGCTTGTCCTTATTTAAAAAGCCCAGCTTAACATACTTGCGTACTATAAATTCATGGAAATAGGAGGTGTTCTCTTCGTTATACCCTTCCAAATCGGCAGACCGCATATCTTCCGCCAGTTCCCTGAAATCTCTTTTGCCAAAGAGGGAAAGGAAGTACTTATTGAGCACCAGGCAATCATTGAGATTGATGGCTTTATTTGCTTTCTTGGTCTTTTTAGCCCCCATACATCACACCCCCTCAAACATCCTCTTTTTAAATTCAAGCTCGATTAAATGAACCTTCCACTGCTCTTTGTCGCCCTTGAGGTTTTCCAGATTGTTATCTCCATTAACATAGATAATGTCGAACTCGCTGTTTTTTGTTTCTGCGCGGTATTTCACAAAGAAAGCATCCAAAGCAGCGTTATCGGCTGCCAGATCTTCGGTAAGATTGCGCCAGATAACAAGAGCTTTATCCCCATTGGGCATAATACCTTCCACTGTTTTAAAGGCATATTGCCCTTCCTTGTCTTCTGTAAGCATTACTGCGTTTTCATATTCACCCTCAGGATCAGGGACGGCATTAAAGCGAGCAGCAGCTTTTTGTCTCGTAACAGCAAGGCCAAGGAGGTAATTAAAGGTTTCCACCAGGTCTATGGTTGTTTCTTTTGTCTCGTTGTTCTCGGCAATTTTCATTTTATAGGCAAAAGGCTCCTTAAAGCGGTCAAGGTTTAAGAGGCTGCCCCTGCTTTCAATGTCCAGCATATATGATACAAGGTACTCGTTAAAGAAGTTTGCGTCCATCCTTAGCTGCTTCTCCTGCTCAGTCGTGCGGCTAAGCTCGATATTATTCAATGTATCCTCGTAGCTTTCCAGACGGATGTATTTAAAAATCTGTGAAACACCGGTATTTCTGTTCTGTGGCTTGCCGTCCTTCCAATCTTTAGCGTAGACAACCTTTTTAATCCTCGGCTTGGTAATTGTGTTGAAATAGTTGCCCATTTCCACAAGGATATACTTACGGTTGCCTCCGTCTTCGCGGTTGAGGTTTATTACTGCATGACCAGTTGTGCCGGAGCCGGCGAAGTAATCGAGGATTATTGATGTTTTCTCTGTTGCAGCACCAACCAAAACTTCATAAAGTGAAACAGGATGACAATAAGGAAATACAATACCCAATTTGTCTGTATCAGCTTTACCTTTCATTCCATTTTGAATAACTGATGTCATTTGGCGTTTTGTATCAGCTGTTAAAAACATCTTTTGTCGTGGCTGTGTTGTTTCATCTTTTCCAAATAAAATTTCTCCTCTTTTCATCATATCTTGAAGCGTTTCGGGTGTCCTTGAAAAGCCATTAGGAGGTATCGCACAAGGCTTTTTAGTTATAGGGTGAATAAGTGGCTGAAAAAACTTAGGGTCCGTTCTTGGTTCTGGAGCACGTAAGCTTACACTTTGATATATTTTACCATCATCATCAATATACCTATATGCTTTTTCTCCGCCGCTTAAATTGGTATTTTGATTAATCCATTTTGTATATTCTCGGCGAACATCTTCGTTTACGCCGCCATATTCAGAAATAAGCCCTTGCACATATTCAATCATACTTTTGACATTATCACTATTAAGGTTTAGTGTGATTAAATTTTTAGATCGCCAAATTACATATTCATGTTGTGTAGCCAATCCAGCTCCACCAGTCATTGGATTGCGCTTATCCCATATAACAGTACCAACATTAAGTAAACTTGATTGTTCAAAAACATTCCAAAGTCGCTCATACTCATTTTCATCAATATGACAAGCAAAAGAAGAATCGTCAGACATAAGAGGCACTGAAATAATTAGTCTATCATACATCATGGACATCCAACTTGAATGTTTATAATTGTTTTTATATAAAAACCCACTTGTTTCCGTATTATATGGAGGATCTATGTGAACACAATCAATCTTTTCTCTATACTTCTCCTGCAGCAAATTCAATGCCTGAAAATTCTCACTGTGTATTAAAAGGCCGTTTGTCTCCTCATCTAAATTGTCAATGCTTGCAATCAGCCTCTCCTTGAATTCCGTCGTAAAATGCTTTGTATCCAGCACAAGGTTTTTATTCTGTTTTAAAAAATCTACGGTCAGCGGATTGGAATAAGCCTCTGTCATCAAGTCCCCGGCAATCTCATCGATGGCATACATTTCCACCCATTCCTGCCGTTGTGCATCATTTGCAGATATTTCAGGATAGAAACTCTCGTCAATTTTATCAAGGGTGATACACCAGTTTGTCTCAACCACAAACTTTTTCTTGAGCCACAGCTTTTTCTGAAAGTCCTCTATTTGCGCCAAAAAGTCAATAATGGTGCGGCCTACCTTTTTAATGGCCTTCACCTTGGCCAGGTAGGCATTTACTTTCACTTCATTGTCGGTATCCAGGTCGTCCAGATGCATTATCTCGGCTTTTATGTAAAAATCCAGTTCCCTGTTCAAGAAACCGCGCAAATCTTTGTGAATAAAATAATCGAAGGTGTTCTTGGCAACATAGGTTTCCAGGTGCTTTTCCAGAATTGTGCGGGTCTTATTTTTATCTGTTGGGGCAGGCATGTTTATGGCCCAGACAAAGCGCTTTAAGTCGGCATTTTCTGAAACGGCGCCTTTAATTTTATCAACGGCGGATTTATTTAATTTAGTATTATCTTTCAACTTGTTTACACTATCCTGCTCACTTGCAGGAACACGATATTCAAATTTTATTGTAAGCTCATTACCCTCCGCTTCCAGGAAGTTTTCATCCAGCAGAATAAATTCGCGCTTTTTGTCATCACTTTCTTTGTTGTTATTTTGCTCGGTATTGGCGTCAACCAGCTTAAAATGAATCGTATACTTTTCTCCCTGTACATCTACCTTAAAGGAATAATCCCTGAAGTTTTCGCTGGTTTTGATATAGTATTGGTCATGGTTGGCCCAGTAAAGTTTGACTTCTTCCCCCTCATAGGGAATAGCATAAACACCTTCTTTGTAGCGGCGTTTGCTGATGAAATCTCCCTCATCATAGTAACGGCTGAAAAAGTTATATAAAGCTGAATAAACATCACTTTCCAGCTCGGCAACTCCCGTACCGGAGGCAAGCAACGCCTTATATTCGGCATATTCTTCCCTTAGCTTGCTGTCCTCTACCTTAACCCCTACGCTTTCACACTGCTTCTCAATTTCTTCAATACGCTTTCTTACCTGACTGTTATCAGTAGCATATTTCGATAGTATGGCATTAACTTCACTGACAAGAGTAGTTTCAATGAAGTTATTGATCTCGTTTTTCCGGATATTCATGATGCGGTATATGCCAAAGTCAAGATCTGATTTCTCCAACTCAAACATGTCCTTTAAAAGTTTGGTAAAGCGTTGTAGTTTTTCGCTCATTGCCTAACCCCTCCTGTTCTAGTATCAATCTTCTTTTGCATTAATCCTGGTTTCTTCTCTATCTTCTCTTTTAAACCTTGCATCTGCTGGTTTTGGGGCATCTTTAGGAATTGCCCAGACCCAGCCAAGGCGCTTGGCTCCATCAACTCTGCCCTGTTCACACAGAACCTGTACCCGCCGTTGGGATATGCCCCATTTTTCAGCAGCTTCTTTCGCAGTAATATATTCCATTTCTCATCCCTCATCGAAATGTAGTTTTCTAGGCTCCAGCAATTTCTTAATCCTCAATCCCATAAAATAATGGTTTATCTTTAATCAGCTCTTCCATCCTTTTAACCACACTGTCTATTTCGGCACTTTCTTTAAAATTATTTGATTTCAATGCTTCTATATAAGATTCCAATATTTCAGCAGGTTCTATTAAACTTATATTTTCCGGCTTATTGCTGAGCATGACTTGTGCGTCTATAAATGCACCCATACTATTGATCACAATATTAAGTAATTTTCCCGCACGCTCACAGTTTCCTTGTCTCATCTCATTCCTTGCCTTCAAGATTAAACTGCGGATATCTTCTCCCCATATGGCATAACGTGAATGAGTAGCTTTAGCCTCTTTATCACAATCATTAAAGATGGCCCGCTCCAACCTGTCCATTACCCATTCCTCGCTATTGCCCTCTTTCATACGTTCAAGAACTGCTGGATTTTCCATTCTTTGGAGATTATAAAAATCCAGTATGCATCTTATTAAAGAATTCATTTGCTTCAAATAAACACCCCTTCTTTCTTGCCATCCAAAACTTTTCTACTTATTCCAAACCATCATCTTCAGCAGCGCTGGTAGACTTCGTTTCAATGGTTTTCACTGTTGTCCGTTTAGCAATATATCCCCTGTAAACAGTTTTTTTATCTTCATCCTCGTCTTTTACAGTCACATATTCGACCTGGTACCAGTACCGTTCTTCACTAATAATCGTGACGATTTCATTTTTTGTAACGGTATATACAATTGGAGCTGCTTTAGAAGGTTCTTTTCTTATTGCTGCTTTATCTGAAACGACGGTAGCCTGATGCACAAAACCGGCAATCGTCGCTATTGCACTTATTATGGTAATTAACGTAACAATTGCTTTTAAAACCCGCATGACTATAGGATTTTTTTCCTGCCATTTTATTATTGCTATATTTAGTTGTTGCTGCCAGTTTGGAGAAGAATAAATCTCTATTATGTCGTTCACAAGCTCTTCCTCTTCGATAGAGGTTAAAGATACCTCGTCAATTTCACTATCAAAATTGTTAAATATCTGAGAATATTCGTCTTTAGGGAATAAGTTCCCTAACAAATTGTTATAAGCAGTGGTATTTATTATGTTTTGAAAAAGGTTTTGATAAGTACTTAATGAGTCTGTAATGGACGACAGCCTGCTGTTATTAAAATTAATCCTCTCAAGGATTGCTATAGAATTCTCAAACATACTGCCTAAACGCTTAGGCATAATGCTTTCAATCCTATTTGCATAAGAAATTGCCGCTCTAATTGCAGGCGTATTGACAATATCTAAAGCTCTTTGTGTTTCAGAAAAAACCGCAGCATTAGGCAATACAAGCTTTTCAATACGCGGAAAGAGTTTGTCCATTTTCTCTGCATATGAAAATGCAGAAGCAAATTCTGTGCTTTTAAAAAGATTGGCAATATAGTCTTGCTGTTGAAGCCACCGACTAATAGGCGTCTCAAACATTGTTGCTATATTAAGCCTTGATGCTATTCCTGTCAACCTACTGATTCTATCCATTTGTTCCATATATCTATTCATAGTCCTGAATGGCTTCTCTAACTTATCCTTTGACATTTCTACCGAAAGCCCCCCACCTAATCGCAAACCGTTCTGATTCAACTTACAGCTAGGCATTTGCATTCTGTTTTAACCGATATATCCCATTGACATATCTCTTAAAAGTTATAATCATACAAAATATATTATATTCGAAACTACGAATAATGGCAAGTATTCCCTTCATAATTGAAGAAAATTTTCAATTGGTTTCTTTCCATCAATGGAAATATATCTAACTATAACTATGCCCGTAAGCTCATAAAGCCTTGCATAGCAAGACTTTATGAGCTCAAAATAGATATACTGAACTAGCTGCAATCGTTTTTCCCCTTCTCTTCGGCCTAAAATGAATGAGTATACTGACAACTATCCTGGTTTTCTTCCACCGCCGATTCACTTAATGCAATCACTTCATAATTTGCTTTACTTACACACTGATGAGGAATTTCTCCTTGTTCCGCCATGGAAGAATAGCGTGTTCCGCCTACAACAATATGGTCTAAAACTTTGATTTCAAGAGGATGAAAAATATCAACAAATCTCTGTGTCAATGCCCTATCTTCCGGAGAAAAATTTGTGGAGCCGCCGGGATGATTATGGGCCAAGATTATCGCCCTGCAATCACAGGCAATAGCATATTTCAATACCTCTCTGGGATAAACAACTGCTTGTCCAACACTCCCTTCAGACATGGTTTTTGTTTCAATCACGTTATTGCCATTATCCAGAAAAGCAACCATGAACCTTTCTTTATCCTTCATTCCACCCAAAAGAGCCAAAAAATACTGTCCCGATACGGTTGATGAATTAAGCATAATCTTCTTCTCACTTTCGTAGATTTTCAGGAGGTTATAAGAAGCTATGAATTCATTGAGCAGCCCTATCTTTTCAAGCTGTTTTTCATTTGGTTCCATGATATGAGGGTGTTCCAAGATATTAAAAGGGTTGTTTTCTTTTGCATACTGCCGAACCTTTTTGTAGGGCAGTCCTGTTAAAGTCGTCAGCCCTTTTAAAAAGCTTTCGGTATGCTGCATATTTTTCTTCATGTTATGCCTGCCCCCTTTCCTCACCAAATACCTCAATAATAATTCTTAAGCTTTTCAGCTTCTCATAAGTCTCCTGGGATAAGCCAAGTTCAAGTGATTCGAGATGAAGAAAAAAGTTATTTATTCCCATGTTTTGAAAACATCCACAAACCCTTTCTTCTGTATCAGCATCCAATCCAACCAGCAGAGACAATAAAGCTGCACACTTCTTGTACTCCGCTTTTCTTGATTTTTCTAAATTCATCCCATCTTCCACCTTTCATGCTATTTATCCACTAATCTATTTTGTTTCTTTGTCTGATGTTGAATATTTCTTAGAGTGGGGAGTTCACTGCATAGCTCACAGTGAACCGTACCACAGTTCACCAAATAAACAGACTGCCCCCTTGGTGTAAAGAAGGTTTTTCAGAGTTACCCCATCCCTGATTTTAAAAAATACATATTGCTGCTCTTGCCCCCGTTCTCACGCCATCGCTGCTCCTTGCAAAGATAACCGCTCTTTTCAAGGTCTGCGATGGCTCTTTTTACGGTACTCCGCGACAGCTTCAGCTCCTCGGCAATGGTACCGATCGCCGGATAGCATTTGCCGTCCCTGTCCGCCCTGTCACGAAGGTACATGTAGACGGCTACAGCCCTATGGGGAAGCTCCGATGCATAAAGTGATTTAAAATAACCCATTGAGTACCTCCTAATCTGTGCGCAGCGGCGTCTCCATTTGCCGCTGTGTTTTTGTCTTTGTCTGCAGCCTGGACTTCAATGCTTTCCCCTGAATCTCTTCAGCAGGTGCAAGGGATATGCCGCCTTGAGCTGATGTGGAGTATGGTCCCTGTTCTTCTATATCTTCATATGATATATGCCTTTTGACGATTTCCCCTTCCAGCTCTTTTTTGTCAGCATAGGCAACCTTGCGGGCGAATTTTTCCTGCAGTTCATACACCTTTTCAAACCGGATACCCCATTCAATGAACAGCTTTAAACTGGTTTTCATAGGGCAGGCGCCGGTCTTTGCGACAATGAAGCTGCCTTTGGGCAGGGTCTTCAACTCATCGGGAGTCATCAGGGGACGCTGGATCATTTGCAGGGATTGGGATGGATCATGCTTCCCCCGGGTGACCGAACCTGATAAAACCGTCTTATTGCCAAGGCTTCTGGAAAGTATCTCCGCTGATTCCGAGTTTGGGGCAAAGCCTCCAAAAATGGTGTCCTGGCAGTTGTCGATGATGATAGCGGCTCCTTCCTTGCCGTAGTTCTTTTCAAGCTGCGCAAAGCTCTGTATGATGGCCACGATGGAAACACGGCGGGAACGGGAAGCGGAAAACATCATCTCTGCACATTCAATTTTTGGTATAGTGCCGATCTCATCGAGGTACATCATGACACGGTTTTGAAGCCTGCCGCCCTGCTCATCGGCCACCGACAGTATCTCCCGGTAGAGCTGCTGGACAATGAGGGAGATTAGAAAATATTTTGTATTGTCTTCTTCCGGCATGACAAGGAAGATGGCAGACTTTCTTTTGCAAAAACGCTCCGCATCGATGGCAGTGTCAAAGCACAGTATCTGCTCCAGTTCTGAGTCCAGGAATGCATTCAACCGGGAAAGGGCTGTCGACAGGACGCTTTGCATGGCCTGCTCCGCAGTGTTTAATGCCGCTCCCGCAAACCATCTTGCCTTATGCTCTGACGGGAGCTTTTCAATAAGCAGCTGGAACTGGTTTTTGCCTTTTACGCCGGAGGGAGCCAGCAAGTCCTGTATGAGCTTAAAGACCGATATGATATGGCGTTTCTCGTTTGGACAGTATTCCGCCACCAATAAAATGACGGCAGTCAGCAAGCCCTCGGCTGCATCGTAGAAAAATGCATTCTGGCCGTAGGAGCCTGCATCCAGTCCTCCGGAGTTGACAATGGTTTTTGCAATGATCTTTGCATATTTCTCCGCCCTGGCTTTTGCTGGGAGATTATCAGGATTGGCAAGGTATTCATCCATATATTTGTTTACAAGGTGCAGCATATTGTTGCCGTCGCTGCGGGTGGGGTTTCTCAGGTCAATGACGGACACATCGTAGCCATAGTAGTCCTTGGCGATGCATCCGTAATTCCTGTAAAGGTCGCCCTTGGTGTCGGTGGTAATAAAGCTCATCCCGGATGCGCAGGCATATTCCAGATTGGGATAAAGGAAATTGGCGGTCTTGCCGACACCCGCCGCACCGATCATCAATGCATGCACATCTCCCTGGTCTACAAGAGCGGTGACCAACCCTGAAGCCGTTTTGCATCCCACAACCAGACCCTGCACCTTGGGCAGGTTGATGCCCTTGCGCCACTGCTCCGGCTCATAGGGTACATGAGCATAGGTCTTCTTGATTTCATTCTTCGTTGCAAACCTTGCCGTGCCATGCTGACCATCACCTACAGTCTTGGCCTTGATGCCATTCAAGGTATAGTAATGAGCCAAAAGGATGATAAAACCGATGACTCCAAACATAGTTGCAGCAGCTATGATTAAAGTAACCACCTGTGATGCTTGCATTGGTTTCCTCCTTCTTTCCAAATTAAGAAAGCCATGCACCAATGGTTTTTCATTCGCACATGGCTTTTTTCAAATATGCAGTTATAATATTGCTAAATACCAGGCTGCAAAAATTCTTCGCAAACAGCCTGCATATAATCGACTCTCTCTTCATTCTGCTTTTGCAGGGTTTCAATTTTTTGCTCCTGGCTTTCGAGGCATATAAAAATTTGAGCCTTGACACAGTTTAGTGCAAGACTCATATATGATGCGATTAATTTTTGCTTATCCTCAAGGGTACGGATTCCAGATGTGTTGAGCTGAGCAATAATGGCATTGACATCCCGCTGGATATCCTCTGCTTTGGTTTTCAGCTTTCCCCGGTCCTGGTGCGGGTGATAGCTGCGACAGAGTTCATCGGTCAGTTGCTTAAAATTCACCGGTTTTTCAAGCTGCCGGTATTGCACCATCACTGCAAATAGCGCATATACCGTCATGCTTAGCAGCTGTTCCATCAGGACAGCTTTTTGTCTATCGGTTGACCTTGATGACTGCATGAGGGGCACTGCTTTTTCATAGTGCTCCATCAGCATTTCATGGGGATTTTTCACGGATTTGATAATGCTGCACAAGTAATGAATCTTTCCGCACAGCTCTTTGCAGGCTTCAAGCTTCGGATGCGGTTTTGCCGGAATTGGTGTTATGCCATGCTGCGCTTTCAAGTCCTCATTCCAATCCTTGCATGCGGGCTGTAAATATGAAATGCAGGCGTATCCTTTTTCATGCAATATGTCTGTAAGTCGCCCGGAAGCTTCTATACCGGCAGGATCATGGTCGAGGCACAATACCACATTTTTAAGGTGAATATTTTTTGACAGCACATGCAGCATGGCATGTTCAGCCACACCGTCCAGCGCTACATAACTGTGCTGCTGCCAGCCGTTCTTATGCAAGGTGATAAATGACAGCATGTCGATGGGAGCTTCAAATACATAAAGGGTATCACTTGTACCGATGTAATTGAAGCTGTATTTTGGATCGGAGCCTTCCACATTGCCACGGTAACCAGCAGCGTTGGAATAGGTTCCCCTTTTATGCGCATGCCGGGCAGTTCCGCTTTCATCATAGCCTACAAAAACAACATTGTGATATTCCTTATCCTCATATATTTTTTTCTCTTTCACAAAGTGGGTGAGGACATCCCGGTCAATATACCGCTGCTTCAAGAGGTAGGCATATACCTGGCGCATATTATCTGCAGCCTCCGGCAGAAGAAACTCCTTTCGCTTTGGTGGGGAGTCATTTTTATTGATCTGCTTAAATTCCACACCCTGTTCGCCGCCTAGCAGCAGTGTCACTGCATCAGGGAATGAGAGGCCATAAAATTCCTGCACAAAATCAATGGCCAGACCACCTTGCCCGGCGCTGTGGCGGAACCACCGGTTGCCCCGGATTGTCACACTATCATGACGCTTCCACCGCCACTCCCTGCCGGAGCGTATGAGCTGCTCTCCCTGCCGTCTGAGAAAGTCCACAAGGTCAACGGAGTTTGCACGCTGTTTCTGCTCATCGGTAAAATGTACGTACTCTGCCATAGCGATCCTCCTTTGTCAGCGTTTCCGCTTGCCCGACCTGCGAAAATAAGCCACCCTTTTCACAGGTGGCTTCAGTCTTGAGAATATATAAGAGACGGGGAGCTTTTCTTTTTTCTGTAGGTAGTTCTTCTTCATGCGAATTCCTCCTAATAGCTTTGATGTGGCGCATGGTCGTTATATGCGTGACCTTGCGCCAGTTTTTTCTCCATGAGTTTTTTGCGGAGCTTTCGGTCAATCTGGATGAGAGGATTGCCAAAAGCTTTCTGATACTCCTCTCTAAAGATGTTGCCCAAGTGATGCATCAATCGTGTTGCTGCAAGGAGTATGGATGGGTCTTTGAAGGAATCCATGCGTTCCAGCAAATACTCTGCATAGATATTTCCCTGTGCTGCAGCTGCCGACAGCCAATGCAACGCTGTTTCCTTATCCTGCCTGACATCATGCCCCAAAAGATACAGTTTGCCGAGGGCATATTGCGCATACTGGTTTCCCTGTTCTGCAGATTTGGTGAACAGCTCCACAGCCTTTACGGCATCTTTCTCTAGATGGTTTCCTGTAAGGTACAGCTTCCCCATTGCATACTGTGCGAGAGCATTCCCGTTGTCCGCAGCTTTCCCCAGCCACTGCAATGCCTTTTCTACATTTTCATGCTCGCTGTCCGATTCAAGATAAATCCTGCCGAGCATATACTGTGCGTTGACATTTCCGAGCTTTGCAGATTTCTCAAAATATGTGGTGGCAGCAGTAATATCACCATCATCTTCTATTGATATATCCTGCTCCTCGTCCGGCTCAAAAGTGAAATGGTGACTGCCGATATTTAACGCTTCGGCAATCACCATGTTTTTAATGCTCTTGAATTCTTTCTGCTGTGAAAGCGGAAGAGGCGGCGGCAGCTTGTCAACATAGGTGCTTAAAACTTCATTACGCATTTCGTACCAGCTGCTGTAAAGCTCTGTTACTCTTTCATCCTTTGCAAGCTCATCGACAATCTGATTAACGACTTCCTTGAGGGGAGCCTTCAGATAACCGTATTGCTTCTTGCCGGAAGTATGCTTGAGCTTTTCAGCAAGGCGGGCAATCAATTCTTCTATATTTTTATTTTCACATATCCCTGAACGAATTTGAGCGATGATGTCCTGCATGGCCTCACGACTCTGCCTATTCAGGGCATTGCGTCGTTCCGTCTGCTTTTCATAAATCTGCATCAGGTCCTGGCGGAAGATTTCCCGTGCGAGACTTCCCCGCATGTTTTCTATCCCTTGCTTTGTGACATAAGCTTCTTTGGGATTGATGGAGTAAGCAATCAGGTGAATGTGCGGGTGATGGCTTTCATTGTGAAAAGCAGCATACCATCGCAAATTTTCCGGAGCAATCTTCATGTTTTCCGCAATGACATTCCGCTGTGCCCGGAGCAAATCCTGCCATGACTTTGCATTGTCATATCCCAGCCTTGATGCATCTTCGCGCCGGAGGGATACAATATTTGTCCACACATTTCCGGAATGGTTTGATACTTCATCAGCAACTTTTGAAAGTACAACAGGTACACCTTCATCTGTAAAGAGTCCGTGGCTGCCGATCTTTTCAACTCTCGGACGATTAGCGATGTAGTCTACAAAATTTTTCTTTTTACCAATCAGATCGAGATTGTTTTCAAGAGCAATAGAAATAAACTCCGATGCATTTTCGCTTGTCGGATTTTTCAGATAGTCCTCGTACTCGAATAGGTCAGCAGTATCCGGCAGCATTTTCAGAATTTCAGAAATTAACATCTGCTGGTTTTTTGTTGCAGGAAGGAGGCGTGAGCTGTCGGAGACTTTTTCGACTCCCTCACGGGTGGCCACATATTCTACCAGATTGGCCAGATGCGCTTTGGGTGCATTTTTCAAGTACCGGCATTTGAATATGATCCTGGGCATAGCATATCACCTTACTTACCCTTTTGATATTTCACTGTTTCCTCAAAGGTAACAGAGCCGATGGTCTTTTTCACATCGTTGATGCACTTCCCCCGGAGCTTTTGCAGCAGCGTTTCATCGATCTCAACAGTAGACGCCAGGACATTCATCATCATGGACATCTCCACCGCCAGCTTGAAAAGCAGCCGTGCAATACGGTTCTCAGAGCTTTCAACAATACCTGAAAGGGTGGAGGTAATTGCACTGGGAAGATATTTGTTGTTTTCACCGGATGTGATATATCCGCTGTAAAAGTGAATGGCCTTTTCTATAAACTCGCTCCGGCTTTTGCAGTTGTTCTTCGGGAAAAGCTCATCTGTCTTTTTTATGGTTTCGGGATACAGCCAAATGGGAATTCTCTTTTTATTCTCCTCTGCCACTCTCAATCCACCTCCGTTCCTTATCTGGATTCCATTCACATATTCGGCAACCACCTGTGAGGTGTACCTGTAAAAGCCTTTGCATGCGGGAAAAACCCGGATTTCCGACCACCCGCGGGGTAACTGCAGCCCTATTCAGGTGCACCTGATTCAAAGCCTTTCAGCCCGCATTGCGGGCTGATGTGATTCGAGGGGAGGTCGCCTGCGACCACCCCTCTTTAACCTGCACCGTTTTCGACCCCATGGTTCACCCCTGCAAGGATAAGCCATGCCTGCTGCCGTCTTCTTTATGCTCTCAACAAGCCCCAAAAAGGGGCGGAAAACTGCCCAAAGGTATATAGATGCCATCCTCCCCCTGAAAAGGCCGCACAAGGGCACACAGCCGCCAAATATTTGGCTTTTTGTATGCTATTTACACGGTGGTGCTGGCATTATTGGCAGCAGCCGTAGAGGAAGGCCGGGACGGTCTTTTCGGCTTTTCCTGCACCCTGGAATCCCGGCTTTCAATGTACTCACGAACTGGGGCGGGGACGTGCTTTTCGTAGAGCTTTTGCATCACATCGTCCAGCTCCGTCTGAAGGTCGGCATCCTTTTTACCCATGTACTGCTTGATAGCGTTCAGCTTTTCTTCATCAAATTTGATTTGCAGGGTTGCTTGTTTCATTGTGAATCTCTCCTTTTGAATTTACATACTCATGCTCATGCCCTGGGATTCTTCCGGTTCTTCCGGCAGCTCCGGCTGCCTGGCCTGCGAAGATAATGATGCTGATTCAGCCACCGCCTGCTCACGCTGGCGGCGGGTTTGTCTTGACTGGCGTTCCCTTTGTGGCTCCGCCTGCTGCTCCTGAGCTCTCTGTTCAGACGTTTCCTCTTGCAGCGATGCTTGGTCAAGCTTGCTTTCCACATATTCTCGGACGTGTGCCGGAACAACTTTTTCATAGGTTTTATCAAGGTAATCCTTTAGCTCCTGCTCAACAGCCAGCTCCTTTTTGCCCATAAAAAAACGGAGTGCATCCAGCTTCTCCGTGGGGAACATTATTTTCAGTTCGGTTTCTCTCATGGCTCTTTTCCTCCTACAAATTCATTTTCATACCGGTAGATTCCGGCTCCGGCTTTGCATCATGAAGCCCTTGAGTTTGCTCCTGATGCGCAGCAAGAAAATCACAGGCGTTGGGCAGGAAAGCAGCGTAGCGGGCGTAACTGCTTCCCTCGCTTTCTACAAGTATACCGTCCGGCCTGCCCTCACCAACTACCATCAAGCAGTGATATGTCCCCTCTTGGTCCACATACATGAGGTCGATGTTGTCCTTGATAAAGTCGTAATCCGCCAGCATATTCTTGGAAAATGTATCGTACTCCCGAGGATTAAGCTCAATAATTTTTTCAATAACGCAGTCCCTGGGCTGAAAGTCAGCGGTTTTTCTTTCAAAAATAGCTTTGGTCTTTAACATTTTTTCCCTCCTTGGCAAGCAAAAAAGCCATCCCTTTTCGAGATGACTTTCGCTTCTTAATTATTCTGTTGTTTACATACTCTGGGTAAAATCCGACAAGCCTTTGCGTTCCGACTTCATACCTTCGGCAAGAGCCAGTGCCTTTTCCCATGTCTTTTCCGTTTCATATTTGAGAAACTCATAAAGGGGATTTAAATCCTCGGCTTCATCATACTTTTGCAGGCACTCGTAATACATCCGCTTATCCTCGTTATAGACGATAAGGGGCGGGTGGTTATGGGTCATAAGATAGTAATTCATAAGCGTCCTGCCGACACGCCCGTTGCCGTCTGCGAAGGGATGGATATACTCAAACCTTGCATGAAAATAGGCGGCGGCTTTTAAGACATCTTTTCCCTCATAGGCGTTGACTTCGGCAATCAGCTCTTTCAGATCCTTTTCCACATCTTTCGTAGCGGAGCCCACCTCATGGACGCCAGTTACATAATCGTGCTTTTTAAATTCGCCTGGTCGTTCCTCATTTTCAATATACCTGCGCTTATCATAAGTTCCGCTGGTGAGAACCATGTGTATTTCCTTAACCAACTCTATGCTGAGAGGCTCCTTTTTCACGATTTTTTCTTTCAAAAACTCATAGCACAGCTTTTGATTTTGCTGCTCAAACAGGGCACGGGGACTTCCGGTATAGTCTACAACCCTGCCGTTTTCAAAGATTTCCCTTGTATCGTGATAGGTGATTTCCTCATTTTCTATCTTCCCGGAATGAAACGCAAACAGGATGCGGAAACTGTCAAGATATTTATCTAAATCAGCAGCGGACGCAATTTTGTATGACTGCCACAGTTCAACAACCCGGTTATATTGATCCAAGCGCATTCCTCCTTTTTTACATTATTTGTTTCATTATACCACACTTTTAATGAGCTTAGACAGAATTGCGAAGGCTGTAAGTTTATTCTAACAGGAAGAATCGCCATCGGAGTAACTCATTTTTCTAATCTGCAGCATCGTTTTTCACCCTGCTTACGGCAGATAGTTTCTTGGGTTTTGCTTTTCACCATTCACTCGTATCTCAAAGTGCAAGTGTTCTCCGGTACTCCGGCCAGTGGAACCGACCTGTGCGATGATGTCGCCCGCCTTCACGGTCTGCCCCTCAGTGACAAGGATTTTGGAGCAATGGGCATATAAGGTAACGAAACCGCCGCCGTGGTCAATGGCCAGATGATAGCCGTAGCCTGTGTTCTTATAGCGCACAAACAGCACAGTACCATCAAGGGCTGCACGGATCGGTGTGCCTTTGGGCGCGCCCATGTCCAATCCGGAGTGTCCCTTGCGTTGGCCGGTGAAGGGATCGGTTCTGTAACCAAATTCCGAGGTGACCATGCTGCGCCAGTTTTCACCGAGAGGAGAACAGAAACCGTCCACGCCGGTAAAGGGTGCATCGGACAGCGGCAGTCCGTTTACCCAAGCATCAAATTCTTCTCCATGTGTGGGAACACTGCCCCCGTACAATATATGGTGGTAAATCTCCGAGGCGTTGGCCTGTTCCTCATAGGTGATTGTCCTGCCCAGGGCGGTTTCGAGGTTGGCGTAGATCTCCGGCAGGGGTTTGATCGGCACGGCCACGGTGTATTCTTCCTCCGAGGTTGTGCCATCGCCATTGTCCACGGTTCGGGTGCGGGTTTCATAACGGACAAAGCAGTCAGCAAAGGCACGGTAGTCCGAGCTATCCATCTGCAGATTTTCAGCGCCGAAGAACAGAGAATAAAAAATCGCCTTAACCCTTGTACTGTCGATGCTACCGCCCTCCACCAGTAATGATATACCGGAGATGACGGTGTCAAGCATGGCGAAGCTGTCCTGCATATCCCGGATGTAGGCGGCGTAATCCTCTGGCATTTGCGAGGAGATCGCACCACCGTTAAAGCACAGGTCTATGGCTGCATTGTTATGATCTGCTGCGGCGGAGAGCAGGCTCACGATCATCACGATGGCCAGAATCAACGGTGTAAGAATGGCAGCGATAAGGACGCCGAGGACTTCCCATGTCCGTCTGTCTGTTGCCGCTGCAACCGCCGCTTTAACAGCGAGGGTAATGGTAGCCGGATCAGCCATAACTATCACCACCATTTCAAGTCAAACAGATTTTCCTGTTCCGGCCGTTGTTCCTTAGCAAGCCGGATAGATTTTTCCACCGCCTGCTCCAGGTACTCGGTATCAAAGCCTGCGCTTTTGTAGCCCTCCATGATGGCATTGAGATAGTAATCGGACGGAGATCCGAGGGGATGCCCGTCATTCATGATATAAACCATCGCAGAAATGGTCTTGCCGTTAAGCTCGACATCAAGGATTTCCTTGCGGTAAAAATGGGGATACCCCTCATAACGGTCAAGGGCCTGCAGGTCTTTTTCTTTCAGTTCCCATAAAAGAACAGGAACATGGCTTCCCTTGAGCGGTTCTACCGTTGCTACCGAACCTCTGCGACCGCCGCGGAACAGCAGCTCATAATCCTTAATTTTACTTGCCCCGATTACCTTGGCAGTGGGGCATCTAAATGCCATCTGCTGCAGGTTGAGATTGCTGCCGTAAGCAATGTACAAGGTTTTGCTTTTCATGTTTGATCAGTCCTCCTACATGGACATAGAAAGACCGGGGCATTCTTCGGCCTCGGTCTGTTCGATGTCCTCTTGATTTTGTTCTGCTGAAGCTTCTGTAATCGCTTGCGCTCGTTCTTTTTCTTTCTTCTGCCTTAATCGTTCCTTTTGCCGCTCGGCCTGCTGGGGGTCTTTCCAGGCGATGCAGCCGTCCAGATGCTCCAGCAAATGCAACCGGGCGGTCTTGAATTCGTCGCCGATAAGGCCCAGCCGCAGAAGCCAGGTGCGGAAGGTATATTTTTCATTGGTACTTTGGGTTTTTGCCCTGCTGGCGCAGCGCTGGGTGAGCGCCTGGTGACTGATGGCGAGGCAGAGCTGGATGTATGCCTTGATTTTTCCGGCATGGGTGGTGCCGTTAAACAGCCTGAACTCGATCGTGCCTTTTTGAAACACACTGTGGAGATTGAGACAGTGGTACCGGCTGTTGTGGTAATGCTCATGCCTGCCGTCATTACCGTTGTACCAGATCCTGCTGACATCCTCCAAAGTTTTCGGTTTTTTACGGTTGAGTTCCTCTAAAAAACTCTGCTCCACCTTTTTGCAGTAGCTCCGCTCTCTTGCCACATTAACCTGCAGCGCCTTATAGATCAAGTCCTCCTTGCTGGCCATGATGTTGGTGATATTTCGCAGGGTGTTAGCATTGTGATGTGACGCATCCACATGGACATGGATGCCGCAGCTTGCATTGGCGATGGCTCCTGCAGCCCGGAGTTTCCTCACAATCTCCTGTATGGCTTCAATATCCTCATACCTGCAGATGGGGCTGACCAGCTCCACGCTGTAGGTGCTGTCGGCCGGAATAATCCGCCGCCCTTCTTTTTTCTCTGTAGTGATGCTGCCGTCGCTCATGACCTTCCACCGGCGGCTTTGGCCGTCCAGGACAGAATAGATGCCGTAATAGCCCCCGTCATGGGAAACCGGCGTGCCGAAGTATTCCGCCATGACCTGGGCAGCGCGCAGACGGGACAGTCCCGTCAATTCGATTTCGATGCCGAAGCGCTGGTCCTTCATCTCCAAAAACCTTCACCCCCTTGCCGCAGCACAGGCGTTTCGCCCATACTGGATTTCTCCGATTTTTGATCATCTGCCGCCCGCCTTTCCAAAGAGCCTTGCCTTGTGTTCCGGCGCGGTCACCATGAGGTTATACCGCTCATTGCCGCATTTGTAGAGACACACACCGCGCTGCGGGTAGCGGATCAGGTTATATTCGCTCTGCTCCAGCTGCAGGGTATCGATGTAGAATTTGGCATCAATGTTTCCTGCATTAAAGAGGAAGGCATGAGTCGGTATGGAAAACAAAGGCTTGGTATACTCCCGGATGCCGTCAATATTGAAATCCTCCAGGTTCTGGCTGGCAAGGATCACGGCGCTGTCCTTCTTGCGGACACGCTTCATAAAGTTGCGGATATACTCAACCGCTGTGAGGTTGGTAAGAAACAGATAAAACTCATCGATGCTTGCTACCGTATTGCCCTTGGTTAAAAGCTCGTTGGACATGAAGGACAGCACGTTAAACAGCAGGGCGTTGCGGATATTTTTGCTTGCCTGCAGCAGTCCTTTCACACCGAAGGTGATGAAATGGCTGCTGGTGATGTTGGTATGCCCGTTAAAAAATTTAGACTCCGCACCCTTGCATAGGGAATGGAGTCCAAGGCAGATCTGCTGCAGGATTTCTGCGGTATAAAGCTGGCGTTTGCTTTCATCAAAGGTTTTGTATTCGTTTTCAATCAGCTCATATAGGTTGGACAGGATGGGATAATCGGTGGATTTAAGCCGGTCAAAGTTGCTGTGGTCCGTGATGCCCCATTGCTCATACAGCTTCCCCAGCATGATTTCAATGGTGTCGATCTGCCGGTCGTCAAAATCCTTGTATGTTCTGAAAAAGTCCTTGAGAAAGCTGATGTGCTGGCTGAGTTTGGAGGTCTGCCGGAACGCCTGGGGAGCTTCAGCATCCCTGGGATCGCCGTTTTCATCCCATGTTTTCGGTTCCAGCACATTGATGATATATTCGCCGGACATTAAGTCAATAAAGCAGCCGCCAAGGTTGTTGGTTAGTTCCTCGTACTCCATCTCCGGATCAAGCGCCAGTACATGCATGCCGGACTGCCGCATGTTGCATAGGATGAGCTTCAGGAGGTAGGACTTTCCTTGTCCTGAGTTGCCAAGAATGAGAATGTTTGCATTGGTCTTGTCATCGGCACGTTTATTAAAATCCACAAGAATGTTGCTGCCGAACTTGTCCCTGCCCAGGTAGAAGCCGTTGGCATCGGTTTTGCCGGAGTAGTTAAAAGGATAAAGGTTGGCAACGGAGGATGCCGGCAGTACCCGCTCAAACTGATCTCCGAACACATTCCAACCCGAAGGCATCACGCATATAAAGCCCTGCTGCTGGCGGAGCATGAGGCGGTCAACGTTGAGCTTAGAGCGAATCAGTTCGGTCAGCACCTCGGTCTGCAGCAGCTTTAACTGCTCAAGGTCGTATGCTAAAAGCTCAATGTAGACGGCGGCATGGAGCAGTGGTTCTTTGTTCCGGTGCATGCTGGCTACGATGGAGGCTACATCCTGCAGATTGCTCTCAGCGGTGACGGTCTGCTGGAGGTCATTGGTGTTGCTCCGCTTCATGCGGTTCTTGTTGGCGGCATTGCTAATGATCTTCTTTTCCTCAACAGGGGTGACGTGACGGGCATAAATCTTTAAAGTGACACCGTCCTTTTCCCCAAGGTGGCGCAGGATTGCCTGTTCCTCCGTGGCTGTGGGGTACTCGCGAAGCGCCCACACACAGCGGTAGGTATTGCCGCAGATGAAGTGGTCGGTGTTGAATTTGATGACCGACGGTGCGATCATATCAAGAAATTCCTGTATGCGGACGTCCTCCTGCGCCACGGCAGTATTCATTCGATTTGCTTTTGGCATTGCATCATCTCCTCTCCTCGAAAAACAAATAAAAAAGACCTGCCTGAATTTTTATGGCAAGCCTCCCACAAGTATCCTGTACAACTGCCATCCTAATCACCTCAGCACACACAATAAACGAAGAAGCAGCGGAAGTCCATAGGAGAAAATAGATAAAGAGCAGCCTCACCCTTCATTAATAAAGATAGAGAACATGGCTGCAGCCTTAAAAAAGGCAAAAATAAAACACCAAACGATTTTCGCTTGGCATTTATAATGAATATATTACGTTAGTTGCTGCCCTGCTGTTTTTTCTTGCTGGTCTTTTTGCCTATCGTCATCCGGTGAAATTTCCTCGGCAAGCTGAAGCCTTTGAAGTACAAATTCCATTACATGATCAGCATCAGCAATGGCTGTTCTCATATCGTTGTGTGAAATTTGCATCTCTAAAGGATATATCTGCTCGCCATATCTAGCAAGTCTTCCACAATGCTCAATCAACTTATCAAAAGTATTGTCAATATCCATGCACATACGGCATAACATTTCTAAGTCGTAAGTACGGGGCGGTTCGACATTATAGTATATAAGAAAACCTTTTACCGCTTCTTCGGCTGCCTGTTCGCTGTGATAGCAGATGATTTCCAATGGAACCGGA
Organism: Bacillota bacterium; assembly: GCA_013314855.1. Taxonomy (NCBI): domain Bacteria; kingdom Bacillati; phylum Bacillota; species Bacillota bacterium. The sequence goes on from JABUEW010000017.1 coordinate 23,229, forward strand.
CGCATACCCAGGAGATGCTTTGCGCAGCTGATATCTTTATTTGCAAAATCAAGCCATCCTTTGACTATATTGACTTTGTCCATATAACATCACCACATCTCTGGCAATCGTGCTTTTAATAGTAAAGCAATAAGGTTCCGCTATCATAATTTGATATATCTATGCTATAGCTGCATACCCATGCCGCTGTCCAGCTTTGGAATTGGTATGTGCAAAAGCCGCATGATTTCCTTTTGGGATTCAATAACCCGCTCTGCAATAAACTGTACAAAGGGTTTGTCATCTCTATGGGCTTTTTCAAGAAGTTCAATGTATTCATGTCTAAGCACCGGAGGAATTACAGCCAAAAGATATCCATCCTGTATCAGTGCGGTGTTCATAATGAGCCTGGCAATTCTGCCATTTCCGTCTTTAAACGGATGAATGAAGACAAATCTTTTATGGAGCTGTGCTGCAAACACTACCGGATGAAACTTCTCTCTTTCGGTTGCAATCCACTGAAAAAGTCCATCCATTTCTTCCTGTATGCGTTTTGTTTCTGCCACAGGATATCTGGAGCCGCTGATGAAAACATCCATGTCACGGTATCTTCCGGCATATTCTTTCTCTATATTCTCATAAAACATTTGATGCATTGTCAGAACATCTCTTTCCGTGATGGTTCTATTTTTAAGCAGTGTGAACATGAAATCATAGGCTTTAGCGTGACCGATTGCCTCAAAGGTATAGCGCAAGGGTTTACCGCCAACAGTCAATCCATCCTCAAGCAACACTTTGGTTTCACTTTCCGTAAGGGTATTTCCCTCAAGAGCATTGGATGACCAAGTAAGGCCGATACGATAGTATTCTTTAAGTTGTGTCAGCACCTCACCCTCGAAGGGTCTGCGCTCATCTATAGCAGCCTTATATAAGTCAAGTAATCTGTATATATCCATCTTTATTCACCTATTTTCATTGTATTTATCATTTAATTATACCACAAAAACTTCCATTTAGTCACCAAAAATCACCCATCTCTCACCATCGAAGTCCTCAAATTTTTCGGTAGTCACATTCTGCTCAAAGTACACGGCAAGGATTCTTTTGATGTCCTCTTTTTCGGCCCTTTTAACGGAAAAGCCCTGCTCTCGCAGGGTTTTTTCAATACGGTTTAAATACGGGAACACTTCGTTCGGTTTTTCATCCTGCAACCGGATAACAATGAGGAATTCACGGGCGGTCGCCATCTGCACCTGTATGCGGTCAAGAAAGGTCAAGTCTGCCTCCAAAAGTTTTCGGACAGTAGGGTTATCCTCCTGTTCAATGCGGTTTCGCAAAAAACGCTTGTTGTCCTCAAAGTTTTCACGGCTGTTAAGACACAGCATTTCAATCTCAGCCATGCCTTTCAGAACAGTCATAAGAGCATAGATTCGGGCGGCGATACTGGCTTCCGACAGAACCGAGATGTTGGTCGGCTTGATGATAAAATATACCAGTTCGCCATGGCCGTAAGTCAAAAGGCTGTAGTCAGTGATGGCCTTTGTGTTTATGAGCTGCCGTGTGGAGAGCTTTTGTTTGGCTGTCTTTTTTTCTTTTCTGCTCATTTGTCCACCTGCTTTCTATCCGGTTCTGAATGGACAGCGGGTTGAAGTTTCCATTCATATAACTGCTGTTTGGTTATAAAAAAGGCACAGGCATACTTGATAAAATCGAGGATAGAAGTGTCCTCAAAACGGATGGTTAAAAAGGCATAGAGGGCAGTTGCCACTATCGGAAGAAGGATGCCGAGCTGTACGAGCGCAAACACAGAAACAAGACATCCGATGCCGATGATGCCGATATCCCGAAGCTGCCACAGCCAGAGTACCGCCTTGGATTTTAAATTATCCGGGTAAATATACATACTCTGCCCCTCCTTATAGCTTCATGTTTATGCCAGAGGATTGATCTTCATTTAGTTCAATTTCTATTTCCTTGGGATAGTAGGAGACATTTGCCGTGCCAATGTTTTTCATAAGTGTGCTTGCTTTCTCGGCAGCTTCCTCATAAGTATTAAAGATTTGCACCTTTCCTTCCGATTTCAGCCAAGCCTCAGCAGCTCCGCAGATAGAGGCAGCACTGCGCTTTGCCCAAATTCCCCATCGCTTCATGTTCATCACTCCCTGAATTTTATTTGAATCTTGATAAATAATTTTAATCCCGAGCCTTTCGGCTTCCTGAATTTCACGCCGCATACCATCAGATATCCTATCGCCGAACACCCACAGCTCGGAGCATAAGGCAAGAAGCTTAAGCCCCATTTTGATTCCCAGCTCTCGTTCTGCCGGATTTGATTCACAGAGAAATCTCGGCAGCAGCAAATGTGGAGCCAGGGGAATTACGCCACAGTCTACGGCATAGCGGCAGTATGCTATTGCCATTTTGGTGTTATATTCAATATCTCCGGCATAGGGAGAACAAATATAGACCAGCTTCATATCCGTCATTTTGCCACCGCCCTTACCACTGTGCGCGTTATGTTCATCGCAGTCTGCGCCGCATACATGGTGCTCATGAGGTTGCCCCTGGTGCTGGTGTCAAGTCCGAATTGCCCGGCGATCCGTGGTATCTCCGAAGCTGCAAGCATAAGTCCAAGGCCTAGAAGCATGTTGCTGTTAAACACCATAAGCCCTGCAATGAGGATGGTCGCTTGCAAAAATGCGGTCAGGCATAAACCCACCACCTGCTTGCACCATGATACGAATCCGTCGATATATCCTCTGGGGACACTGAACATATACAGGCTGCCTACGGCAATCTGGATGAGCAGAATTCCCCCTCTCTTGAGGTTGGCGAAAAACACTTTGATTACCGCATAGCCCATGAGGATTAAACAGAATATCCCCATGATGGGACTGACTAAGACATCGCCTATGCTGGCAAGGGCAGCGGCAGCCATGGTGCTGATGCTGCTGTCTGCCGCCGCAAGTCCTGTGATGCCGGATGTGAAGGCGCCCTGCAGGGTAATCGCCAGCTTGTACAGTTCCACCGGCACAATGGTAAACAGGCTGACAGCCATAAAGCCCTTGATGGCATTTAAAGCTGTGTCCTTGATGCTGCCCCTGCCGCTTTGGTATTCAATGCCGCATTCAAAGGCGGAAACCACAAGCCCTGTCCCATAAAGCGCCCATGCAAGATAGGAGAAGAACAGCACAATAGCCTGCACCCAGCTCATCTCAAACAGCTCGGCTCCCATGTTGCCCATCATAGCGAAGAATTCACCAAGAAAGCCGATTATCTGAGCATAGATCCAGTCCATAATCTGTCCGAGGACAGTGTCAGCAGCAAAATCCCATATGAACATTTATAAGTTCACTCCTTTCGGAAAAGATTGAGAGCCTGCTCTTACACAGACTCCCTGGCACAATTTTGCTGCTGTTACATGCCAAGAATCTGCCAAATATAGAGCGGCGCTGTGAGGGTAAATATCAAGCAGGCGAAGAGAATAGCAGGAGCCGTCCACTCAAACATTCCGTGTTTTCTATAGTCGAAGTACGCCATCCCCAGTTTGGCGAAGAAAAACACAGCAAGAATCAGGTCGATTGCAGGGAAAACGACCTTGTTGACCACGGTTTTAATCTGCGCGGATGCGTCCTTCCATGTGCTTTCTATGGCTCCCGCAACATCGCCGGTAGGAGCGGCATAGGCGGTCATGCAGAAAACGCTGATAAGGACAAGGGTAACGCAAAAAAGGTACAAGAGCTTTTTCTTTTTTTTCATCAATTTTTCCACCTTTCATCCTTTATTGCTGAAAAAGAAAAGCCCACAGGGCTTTTCACGCCTTGCGATTTTTTTCTGATGATATTTTTAAGGTTTTACAGGCGCGATGTGCCAGTCATCCCATAAGCTTCCGCTTATGTTCACTGAGTCTGTTAGGTTCATAGAAAGCATCCCCTGCGGTGTCCAGCAGTCAATTAGGTACGTATACGGGGTGTAGCTTCCATCCGGCATCCAGATTGGGATGAAATGGGTGCGCCGGTTATAGGTCGAGTACTTGTTTTTAGCAAACTCGAATTTGGCACTGTAGCCGCTGTTGGTTCTATCCAGCAACCGCCAGTAGTTTTGGTACTGGAATTCTGGGAAATAGGTCACAGCAGTCTGTGCGCCGGTCACTGCCCAGGACTGATTGGTGCTGACATTGGCTGTCACGGTTTGGTTGATGCCATATCCGCTTTTCATGGTTTTCCCCGATGCGGTTGGTGCTTTAGCATCGGGAATGATGCTCATGGAAGCTGAGAGATCTGCCCTGTAGGAGTCATAATCAAACTCCCACCAGCCGTGATCGCACCAATAGCCTGAATCTTCGCCGGTAGAGTGCCACACCCAATACTCCTGCCACCAAGGACGCCACACGCCCCATGAGGCGGAGGTTACCTGTGGGTTACTCGGGACGCTTGGTTTATAGAAGGAATCATTGCGATCATCTGCAACGGGGTTTGGCGGATCATTGCCCGACAGATCCACAATATTTGCGGTGATGGTTCCTTGGCTTGCTCTGCCTCTGCCGGTTACAGACACAGTTATTGTCATGGTCTGCGGTGTGGAAGGTGTCGTCCAGCGCACCCACACAAGCTGGCTGTCACCTTCGGGATAATATATGTGGTTTACCGTGTAGGTTTTGCCTCCGATGGTAAAGCGTACCGATACAGGATTGTCGGGATCAGCCTGGCCTCCGCTGACCATGACCGAAGTGATGACCTCGGTATTGACACGGTAAGTGTAATCGTAGTTGCTCACTTGGGGAGGCTCTGCTTCGCTGAACCGTACAATGCCAAGGCCAAGGGACGAGATGATGTCCGTGTTGGAGGCAGCAGTTGTCGTAGAACCAGCCCATGCGGGATAGCCAAGATCGGGCGTTTCCAGAAACATGGCTAACGGCAAGTTCTTATGACTTAGGGAGACCATCTTGCTACGCAAACCACCGCCCAATTGCTGATCGTACAAGGCCGCCTCGGTGGCGGTCATGGCCATCTTCATGCCGTTAAAGGTCATGTAGGCTATGGGTTCCAGCAGGATTTTGTAATCCCCATTGATGAGGGTTTTGTAGTTAAAGCCAGTAAGCTCAGCAATACGCATCAGTGTATATTCTGAACAAAAATATTTCTTTATGGCTTCAATGCTTGCTTGGCCACTACCAGAGCTTATAATTCTCGGGATAGTTTGCGCTGGATTAACATAAGCGTATTTATTTGTGTTTGGCGTTAAACTGTAGCCACTGTTGTATGATATTTTACTGACCTTTCCAAAATTCACAGCTATGTTGTCAGGGTGGTTATTTGTAAAGTCTATAGGAGTGGTTACTACTGTACGATCGCTTGCTCTTACAACCGTTACACGAACTCCCTCATCGCCAGGATTCCAATAGTTTTCGCTGGTACCGGTGCCCATCCCGCCGCCTCCATGGTCAATGTTTCCTTCACCCTCAGCATAGGCAGCGAGAGGAGACAGGAAGGTCAGCAGCAAAGCCAGCATAAGAAAAATACTAAGGTTTCGTTTCATAAAGACCTCCTTAAACAGCAAAAAGCACAACATTTCTGCTGCGCTTCTTGGAGTACTTTATTCTAATTTGATGGGCTAATCCATTGTTCCAACCTGTTTGTTGATATCACCGTCCCCATCGACTACCTTACCTTCGCCGCCTCCACCATGATCCTCAATCCATCCGAAGCCGGGAAGATAAACCTTGCCGTCTTTTTTCTCGCCGCCCTGCGGCTCACCGGACTGCGTGGTATTTGGTTTTTTTACACTGTCATGGTCTACCGCTTTCACATTGTCAACCTTTTCTCCGTTGGGCTTTTGGGTTTTGTCGGTCTTTTGGCTTTCTGTCGGCGCTGCCGGTTTGGTCACTTCCGGCTGAAGATTCTGTACCGGCTGATCGGTCTTAGCCGCTGTGTCATCGGTCGGCGATGCAACCGATTCGTTGGCCTGGATGACCACTTCTTTTTCTTCTGCCTTATCACCGGTATTGATGCCTGGATTGTTCTCATTATCTGTAACTGCAGTCGGCGAAGCTATCACATCATCCACCGGCGTTTGCGTCTTAAATTGAGAGGATATTGCAATAACCAGCGCCGCGCACACAATGCCAAGTCCGGCGATGGTCAGCCATTTCTTTGTCTTGTCAGTTATATTCTTCATAAGAGATTACCTCCTTGTCTATTTTTTACAGTTCCTTACAAGCCACCCTACCACAAGAGTTTTAAAAAGTCTATTACAACTCTGAAACAGTTAAAATAAAGGCATATATTTCGCTTTCACCTTAAGGTTCATCCGCATCGGCGGCAGGGATTTGCCGCCAAAGGACATCGGAACCTCCAGCCGGATCACCGCATCGGCGAGAAGGCCCTGCGCACTGTCGGAGTCGGAGGGTGCAAAGGGCACATTAGTAATATCGACGGATAAACCGGAGAGCTTAAATTCCACCCCTTCGCCTGCGTATTTTACATGATAGCCGCCGTTTTTTTGCAAGCCAAGGGTATTGTCAAGATACTCATAAATATCGCCGTAGTCAATGCTGCCCTCCCATGAGGAACCGCTTGGCTTATACCCTCCTGCATAGCCCTCCCGAACGCCGTGGTAAACATCATCATAGTTGTCGTTAACTGTCGAAATGATGGCAGACTGCACCGCATCCCGAACACCGGAGGCGATGATCATGAGCCTCATGTATTCGGATATTCCGCACAGGATGATGACAAGCGCGAGGGTGATGGCAACAACCAATGGGAATGACGATCCTTTTTTTTCCTTTAGTATACCATATAATTTTGTCATTTTTTCCAATACACCTCGCTTTTGCCTGTCGCCTGTGCGGTCAGAGTAATGGGAAAGGAGCCGAAACCGCCAAAGAGTCCGATGTCGGTCTGCATGGAAACAGTCACCGTGAACTCTTCATTGAGCTGGATTTTGCCGGTCTTTGACCAGGAAATGGCGGGATCAAGTCCTGTTTTTTTCCGCAACACCTGCGCCCTTTGGTTCGTTTCGCTGCCGACTCTGCCTGCAATCTCCGCTTCTCTGCAAAGTTCTGAGGCAAAGGTGTCAAGTTGACTCTTGGCGATGTAGACCGGAAATACCTTGACGGCAAGAGCAATGACAAGCATGGCGCAAAGTACCAGTACCGCTACATCGATGTAGCCTTCTCCGCGTTTATTCCCCAGCTTTTCTAACACATCCGCACCCCCTCGTCCTGTCCGGGTTCCCGGAAGGCTTCGCCCAGCTCGTAATCTTGTTCGGCATCCCTTGTGTCGGCAAGTGTACAGAGAACATGCCCCCTTTCCTCGTCCAAAGCAGTGCCCTGCTCGTTCAGCCACTGGTCCCTCACCACCTCCGGCGGGTTTTGAAAGCGCAGCAGCTTTTGTTTCAATCCTGTTCGTTCATCAGAAGACCTCCTTTCAGCGCAAAAAAAAGAACGGAGGTTATCCGCTCTTTTTCGCCATGCCCATTCTTTAATTATGCCGTAGAATCCATTCCAAGAGTTGCTTATCATCCATCTCGCCGGCGGCAAGCTTTAAGCCGGTTTCGATAATATCCTGATCCGAACATGTTAGCTCGATGCCATTGATTTCCAGAAAAACCAGCATGGCAAGCATTCCGATTCTCTTGTTGCCATCAACAAAGGGATGATTTTTTACTAAAGAATACCCCAAACGCGCCGCCTTCGCCTCCAGTGTTTTATATACATATTCACCGCCAAAGGTCTGAAATGGAGCGTTGACCGCCGAGTCCAGCAGGTTCTCGTCACGAATCCCGTCCAATCCTCCGGTTTCCTTGATCAACGCACTGTGCATCATCACGATTTGCGGGATGCTTAATCTTTTCATTTAGCCAGTTCCTCAAACGCCGCCCGGTGTTTTGTGATCAGGCGGCGGGCTATACTTTTCACATCCTCGTCAACCGCCATTTCCTCAGCCTGAAATTCACTGAACTCTGTGATAATATAACGCGGCACATTGTTTTTCAAAATGACCGCAACACCATTCTCATCAACCAAGCGCGCCACCTTGGAAAAATTCTGATTGGCCTCGGTAATGGATACAAGGCTGTTTGTGTTGATATTCATTCATAACACCTCCTACTTCTATTATACACAGAAATAGGATAAATTCAACCTATTTCATTTCAAAACATCCCGCCGAGGGACTTGATGATCTCATAGCCGATGATGGCGAGATAGGTAAACAGGAAGCATATCAGCATAATGAAGGAGAAAATCCGGATTTTGGGCGGTATCTTCTGCGCCTCACCCTTGAGTCTTTGCAGCTCCAGCACCTTAAAATCGTGAGCGAGCATCTGAAAATAGATTGCGCCGTCATCGCCGCGCAATACACCAATGAGTCCGCGCACTACATCAGAGAGTTGTGGTGAATTGAGCCTTGCCTCGAATCGGGTGAGCGCCGCCTCGTAGCTGGATGATCGCATGTCCGCAGTTACGATGTCCAGTTCACTTGCAAAAGCAGCGCCTGCATTTTTCTTAAAATTCTCCAGAATGGACAGCACATCGCGGCTGCTTTTCAGCGACTGTTCGATGGTCGCCACGAACCTTGGCAACTCGCTTTCGATCTGCTCCCGTTTGACCTTCAGCTGCTCATCCGCTTTTCTGGTTTCCTTGAAATAGACCAGCACGGCGAGCAGCACCATCACCGGGGAAAGCAGCGGGAACAAGAACAGGCAGGGTATCACGCCAAGGAGGATCGCTCCTGCTTTGACGAAGGCATACGCAAGGTAAACCTCCGGTGTCATACTGATGCCCGCCGCTTTGAGGACGTTGGACATGCGGCTTTTGCGGTACTCATCCAGGCGAATAAATCTTGACAGCCTGACAGCGCCGGACATGAAATACGCATCCACGGTTTTGGCAGCCTTTTTGTCCTGCTTACCGGCGCTGAGCATGGCCTTGGCTGCTCCCATGGTCGGCAGCTTGAGCACATCCGCGAGAATAAAAAACAGCCCTACCGCAAGCAGGACTACAAATAAAAATAACAGGAATATCAAATGGTTTCACCTCCGTAAAATGCAGAAAAGCCGCCACATTTCTGTGACGGCATATGATCTTACGCTAATTTCCGATATAGTTTTTAATATGCTTCTTACAACAGCCAGCCGTAATCCTGCCTGCAGTCCACCACATAATCCACATAAACGGTATCGCCCTTTATCTGGTAAATGAGCAGATACCGTTTGCCCATAAGGAGTTTTCTGTACTTACCGGCAGGAATGTAAGGATCGGAGAGCCAAGGGTTTCGCTCCGGAAATTCCTCCAGAGATTTTGCTTTCGCGCTGAACTCAGCTACGAGATCTAGTACGGCTTTTTCACTAACCTGGGCCAGAAAGCGGGAGTGAGATACCAGCATCTGCGCCGCCTCATCGGAGATAATCACTTTGTATATTTTACCCTCGCTGTCCATCCAGTACCTCCTTGATGGCTGCTTTCATCATGGAAGATACCTCGTCAATGGAATAACCGCTTTTGCCGCTTAACCGGCTTTCCTCGGCTGCGACCAGATTTTCTCTGAGGCGCAGCATGCTTTCGCGTCTGGCAAAGGCTTCAATATCCATCACCACCAAATCACCCTCACCGTTTTTGGTCAGGTACACAGGCTGTCCGGACTTCTTGCACAGCTCGGAAATCTCGTTGTAGTTTTTTCGAATTGCAGCTGATGGCTTTATATTAATCATCTTGACCACTCCTTTTTGCGTAGCATTATTTTATCCTTATTGTATTCTTATTATACTACATCAAAGTGGCCTTGTAAATTAATGATGCCTTGCTGATAGTGTCAATACACTGTTGGAAAAAAGAAGATAACCGTTCTCTACCATAGAACAAATAACTATTCCCTACAGATTTCTAATTTTAACCTAAAGATAACCCTCTCAAGGCTTCCCAAAGATAATTTTTGGGTCCATGCAATATTGGGATATTATCAAGTACCTCACGAGTATCTTTTAGTTTCATACGTTCCCTTTCTAATTTTTCTTGTTGAATAGAAATAATAGGTAAAGGTTGGGATTGTTGTTGCCGCCTGTATTCCTCGGTAATAGACTGCCCGTTAGCCCGTGCAACTCGCACATAAGACATGTGCCTGGCTCCATTTTTGCTCCAACCCATAGGCCGGCTGCTTAATCGTGCTGAAAGAATATGACTTATGTGCCCTTCTCCACTGCAGCTTATTGTTTTTTCTTCACGGTACAAAGCCATTATTGCTGCCCAGTTGTTCTTAATATATCTCCAGGCATCTAAAATTCTTTGTTTATGACCGGGAGTAACTGCCGCCTTTATTAATTCCCTGATTACTTCTTGGGCTTTTTCAAAATTTCCAAAGCGTATGGCATTTTTTAGTATTTGCCCTCGCTTATGGTCTCTCCCAACAACCATATGAACATATTTCATGTAATGGAAACGGTCTAAAATAAATTCTGCCTGAGGAAATACTTCTTTTCCTCTTTGAATCCAGGCTGCACCATCTCCTATTAGGTATATTTTTTCTACCCCTTCCAAGTCATAGAGTTTATCTGCTTCTTCCCAGACTCTTTCCCAAAAGATATGTATATCTTCGTCTACACTGCTTTGGTATATGGGTTGTTCAAGTTTGCGGCTCTTTTTACTCGAATCCCACCCTTCATGAATATATACCAGGCGAACCTCGAAGCTCCGCCCGTGCTGACATGCCACATGATCTTCGTCAGCCTCTATGTATAGATACTTGACTTGTTTTTTGGCTCTATGAGCTAATGAAGCACGTTCAAAAGTGTCTACTGCTTTTTTTACTGTTTGCCCACTGATTGAAATGTTTCCACAACGCTCTCCTATTACTTGCCCACTCTTACGATAGGAAAGATCGGCTGCACAGGCTACTAACTCTGCTTTTACGTTCTGATCTATCCGCAGGTGGGGAGTATAGCCCGCCTGCTCATCCGCAAGATACGCATATTGCTTGGTCTCTCTATGCCTATAGTAAGTTCTCTTATAGGTAACTAACCCAAAACGGGTCACTATTTCTTTAGAATCACCATTACGCCAAACTTGCCATTTCTGCCGCCTTGTTTTGTCTTCTCTGATTTGCCGGTCCATCTCTTCCAAGACTATTCGAGTAATTTCTCGCCCTACATCATTTAGTTTAGAGGCTAATTCATCTTGAAATTTGGCAAAATCCATTTCTCCATCTAAATTATTTATTACCATTTCCATTATTGAAAGGAGTTTGGGAGTTAATGAGCGAATTATTTCCATGAAGACATCACCTCTTCAAGTAATCTTTTGTAGGTTACTTGTCCTTTGGGTAGGACGGTGATGTCTTCTCTTTTTATCTCCAAAACTCCTACAATAACTTTACACTAACTGCCTTGCTACCTCCTGTACTCAATGGGCTTGGTGAGCTTAATAACAAAGGCGGTGGAAATAAAAATTGCCGTCGCACAGATGGCAAGGATAAGCTGCCCAACAAAAGTGTGCATTAACGTGTTATACCAAGACTTATTGAGGAAATACATCAGGGGAATGTTGCCCATGACAAGGAGCGCCATGATGATGAATTCCTTGCGAGGCTCGAACACGAGATATTCCAACTCCGCGTTGACGATCCGCATATCGGAGAGCTTGCTGACAATGGGGGTCAGCGTTGTCTTGAGGCTCCGGTCATACTGGCATGCGGTAATGGCATCACACCACTCGCGGAACACTTCGTTGTCAATCTTGGTCTTCATAGTTTTCAGTGCCGCATCCACATCGGGGTTGATGAGCCTCACCTGTGTCAGAAACCCGGCAAATACATTGCGCACCGGCGGGTTTAAGTATTGCATATTTTCCTCCACGGCGGTCACAATGTCCTCGTTTCGCAGGTAAGCCGTGGTGATGATGGACAGCGCCGTTTCCAACTCTGCAGCAATATTCTTCTTGTAGTGGGTGACAGTCAGCTTGATATACCAAAACGGCAGGAACATCAGGCCCAGCGCAAGGACAGGGACGAGGAACACATTCTGCAGCAGAATGGCAATACTAACGCCTATAGCGAACAACAAGAGCGAACAAGCACAGATCAGGGAGAAGCGGCTGCTTCGTCCGGTCAGCGCGAGAATTTCCTGCGCTTCTATAATCTCCCTGCGGAGGAAGGAAGGGCGCTTGCGCTTGATGGCCTCGTTGATTTCATCCTTGATGCTTTTGGGTCTTTTAATCAAAAAGCCAAACAGGCCGTCCGTGAACGCTATGGGCGAGATTCCAAGCAAGATAAAAGCACCGGCAATCATGCCGATACAGGCGATGAGCTGAATAAAAGTCATTTTTCAATCACTTCCTCTTTTTTCTCATTTAATTCGCTGGAGGATGAGCTGCAGTTTTGCAATATCTCTGTGTACGAAGCAGGTGCAACAGAAAGATTCTGTGCCAGATCATCCTGCCCTTTCGTAATTTTCTTCAGTGTCTCCTGCGGCATGCCGTTTTCCAGGAAGCGCTTTTGCAGGCTCTTGGAGATGGTATTCTCCATCCGATGGCTGCCGCTTATGATGAAACGGTCGCCTTCCATGCGGCTCTCCGTGATGTGGAACCGGTATAAGGTGCGGAAGTTGCGTGTGCCGTCAGGCAGGATTTCACACTCCATGATTTCCATGATCTTGCGCTGCTTATTCTCCAGCTGCTTGGTGAACACAACAATCGGAAACGCTTCGGTCACAAGGGACATGAGGGTATCGTCCGCAATATCGTATTTCCGTTTGCACAGCGTGGCCATCCTGCGCCATGTGGCTTCACAGGAATTGGAGTGGATGGTGGTCAGCACCGTGTGGCCGGTACGGGCGGATTCCTGGGCAGTGTATGCTTCTGCCGAGCGCATCTCGCCCACGCAGATGACCTCCGGATTGAAGCGCAGCGCCATATCCAGGAGCATATCCTGATCAATGTTCTGCTTCTCGTTATCACTGGAGCGTGTCAAGGTATGGATAACGCTGTTGACCACCTTGCCGTCCTTTTTTCGCACCAGTGCCAGCTCACGGGAGCCGTTTTCAATCGTAAAGATACGCTTGTTGTCCGGAATGGTGGTCAGCAGCCAGCCAGCCACCGTAGTCTTGCCGGAGCTGGTCGCGCCAGCCACACACACCGAAATGCCATACCGAAGGCATTCCGCCAGGAAGTCCAACATCTCATCGGTTGCTGTGCCGCCCTTTACAAAGTCAGCTTTCTCCATGTTTTGCGGATTCACAATACGGATGGAGGCCGCCACACCTACATCCTCGTCCACGAGGGGTGTTTTCAGCACGGCGATGCGGATATTTTTGCTCAAATGTCCCAAAATAGCGGGACTGGCATTGTCCAGCACCATGCCTGACACATGGAGCATACGGCGGATTACGTTGATGGCGTGTTCGGGAGAGTCAAAGTGTTCGTCAAGCTTGACTGTAGTGCCATTGCTGTACTGGACCTCAATGTCATTCCAGGCATTGATGTCAATTTCCTCAATCCCTGCGCCGAAGATGTATTTAGTGAGAAATGAGAACTCGGCCATTTCGGTATAGAGGGCATCAACGAGCTGCTGGTCGGTCATCCCCTTTACGGCGATGCGGCAATCCATCAGATATTTGCTGATATACCGCTTGACCTGTGTTTTAACCTCATCTTTTCCCCCATCGAGAATGAGGGTGGAATACTTGCTGGAGATATACTCCTGCACTTCGCGCAAAACAGTGCCAAAATCCTTGGAGTTGTTATTTGGCGCAAAAAACAGGCTGTGGTTATGGGCTGCATTCATAGGCCGGATAGTTTGCGGTGATTCTACCGCAAGCACTTCTGCATTTCTTACCTCAAACTTTTCAAGGGTTCTTTGCTTACGTTTTTTGCTTTTCATATGCCAAAGACCTCCTTTGAAATTTTTTCAATCTCCTTGCGGAAGCCCCGGCTGTCCTTGAACACCAGGTCCCGGAACAAATCCCCGGCAAGAGCTTGGTTCTCCAGCTCATCGGAATGAGGTATCTTGAACGCCACATTGCCCAGCACCTGTTCAATATGTTCGCTGGCTTGATTGGTCTTTATATTGCTTGCAACCTTGTACTGCTTATCCGCATCCCATTTGTTGTCTTTTAAGAGCGGGAGCTGGGATGAAAGGTAGCTGATTGATTTGAGATCGCAATTGACCAGACGCAGTACCGAGTCCGCTTCCATGAGGGCAACAGCGGAGAGGATGTCGTTTGCGATATAGCTGCTGCAGTCGATGATAACGTATGGCGCAATATCCCGCAGATGATCGAGCAATTCTGTGGCAAGCTCCGCGTTATAGGGCGGGTAGGTGAACACATTCTCTCCCTTGAGCATGCCGATTAGGGTTAAATAGCTGATTTTCTTATGGGTGATGCAGTTCTGTTTGATCAAGGTATCCGTCACATGGGTTGCAGCCAGAATACTGCCCAGCGACCGTTCCCATTCAAGGTCAGAGGGCGGACAGATGCAGGGCAGCATGGGCGCGGTCATGTCACATAAAAGCAGCACTACATTGCGCTTTTTGTCTGCCAGATGCTTGGCCAGCTTGACACTGACGGTGGTCTTGCCAGAGGAGGGGCTGCCCCATACGGCCAGCACCTGAACATCCTTTTCCGCTTCCGCAGCCTGCGCCTTAACACCGGTGTTTCGGGAGAAAATGCTGCCTTTGATAAAATTAAGCATTTATTCTCCCTCCTTTGGCGTGTCGAGTTTTATATTTCCGGTATTCTCTGCCCCGATTGACTCTGTTTTTTCTTCTCCTGTTTGCACCTTGGCGGAGGGATACAATTCTTCGATTACCTTGTCCTGTGCCTCAATAAACTTGGCGGCATTCTCCTTGCTGCCCCGGTACACGAGGGACAGGTGCAGCTTGCCGTCCGCCTCCAGCTCGGCAAGGATTTTCGATTGCTCCGGCGATGCCAGAAGGGTGACGGTGCTTGGGAGCTGCTTTTCATCCTCATTCCCCCGCTGTCCGCCGGTGTCAGTATCATAGCCGGTGTTGGCGGTGACGGCAATGACCTCCACATACTTAAGCTCCGCAGGAATGACGGTCGTGCCTCGCTTTTTGTAGTCGGGAGCTATGACTGATACGATGTCGCCAGTGATCAGCTTGCCGGACAGACCGGTGGCGAAACTTTTGAGCGTCACGGAGATGGCCTGCTTTTCACCATCGAGGTGGTAAAGATAGGCATTTTCTGCCGCAGGCACATCGGTGAGCTTGGAGCTTAAGATGTAGTCGCCTGCAGCCATATCAGCCGCAGCGTATTTTCCGATAGCCGTATCCACATCTTTGACTACGTTTTTAGGAAGGTTGTAGCTGCCGACCTCCACAGTCTTCAGCATCTCCCTGGTGATCTGATCTCCGGCTTTGATATCCTTGATGACACGGACAATGTCGGTTTTTTGGGAGATGCTGGAGTTAAAAAGCGGCGCTACCACAAAGCTAATCAAAAGAGACAACACAATGCAGATGACCCCGAGTACGGTTCTGTTTTTAAGAAAGCTCATAGGGTGATTCCTCCTGTATTCATGAAATATATGGCGATACAGCCGATGGATAAAAAAGGGGCAAGAGGGTATGCTTTGGGGCATTCCCTCCCGCGCAGTCTTTGGACTATGGCATGGAAAACATAAAAAAGAAGCATGGCAGTAAGTCCAATGAGCATTGCCGCAATGCTTCCTGTGAAACCGAGGACAATACCCGATGCCGCCATCAGCTTGATGTCCCCGCCCCCCAGGCCGCCCCAAACAAGCGCGGCAAGCAGGAGCGGCATGGCTGCCAGTACGCCCAACAGCTTCACCGGCTCGAAGCAGATCAGTCCGGTGAAAGCAATAAACAGGCAGATAGTGTCGGGGATAATCCTCTTTTTGATATCGATGACAGATGCCGCCAAAAGCAGGGCAATAAAAATGCCACCCTGCATAAAGAGCGGCAGATTAGCCTGCATAATTGAACATCTCCTGGATGCGCTCCTTTAAGGTCGGCAATACCGTTTCGCCAAACAGAGCATAGAGTCCGGCCAGTACGAGTCCGCCGATGACCACAGCCATTAAAATTTTGATTGCCGTATCCACAAAATTTTCACCGCACTGTGATCTCAGGATAGCCTTTGCCATCAGTGTCTTTCCGGTAATCTTATTCATTATTCTGGTCGCAAATTTTCTCATCATGTTTTAACCTCCATAAATTTAATTTTTCATTGATTTCCTGCTTTTTTAGTGATTGCAGGGCTTTTCAATCGTGTTAATTTGTGCAGTGTTGACTTTCTACACAAAATTTGGCTTACATACCACCCATCTGCATGCTGGAGGTCTGCTCTGGCAACTCAGAAGAGGGATTGTCCTGGGTAAGTGCCTGGTTCCGGTTCATATCCAGCGCCTGTGCAGCAGTGTTTTCCTTGACTACTTCAATTGCCATGTTTTCATCTCCAATCTCTGCAACTTTTGCTTTTTTACTATTAAGGGTTTTTTGATTATCCGGTTGGTCAATGCGCCTTTTCCGCTGCTGCTTATAGGTAAAAGCTGGCTCAATTCCTTCGAGATCCTTGCGCCTTTTTACCTTATACCTTTCAGTGTCCTGTTTGTACAGGTAGTACCATTCTTCATCAAAGCTGTATACCCCCACCATGCCTGTAGCATTTCCATCCCTGTAGATTAGTTGATACTTAAAAAGAGGATTGGGATCGCAGACAACCCTAATCAGGTCAAGCTCTAATTCTTCCGTAACTACCACCTCCGGCACAGGAAATAAAAAAACACCGGCGGTTTATTCCGGTGTTTGGATACTCCCTATGAAATTTTATTTGGTTTTGTATTCTTCTGTTTCATCTACATGAAGAATTCCCTTAACTGCAGACTCAACAATACCCGAAGTTACAAGGGACACAGGCGTATCCCCTTTAAATAAAAACCCATCACATATCGAATAGTTTTCCGGCAGCCCTGTATTGGCCTGAGATTTTATGATTTTTTCTATGTCCAAAAAAACCACCTCTTGATATTAATTTGGCGACAAAAAACAGCCTCTTGGCTGCAAGTGGTGCTATAGGCTCATGTCTTGTGTACTTGACTGTTTCAGTGCCGGTGCTTGAAAATCAATCTCCTTGAAGCCAAAGCGATCTACATAGTAAAAGGTGCTGCCGCTGTCGTCATAAAGCTCAATAATGTCCGACATGGACAGGGAGTGTCCTTGGTAATCGGGCGGGTGGTTTAAGTTGAATTTTTCATAGATGGCATCAAGATCGTTGGTTTCCAGCTGTCCGTCATACACTACGCGGTAGTTTTCCGGACTTGGTTCGCCAAACCTCTCCAGCAGCTCATCATAGCCGATGAATTTCATCATGACATCCACTTCCGGCTTGAGCTGGTGGATGCGGCAGGCTTTCAGAACCGGCGCGTTGCCGTCCATGTCAGGCTTGCTGTTTGCCAGCCGGTCGTACACGCCGTCTGTCCATTGCACGGTAAGCCCTTTCTTCACTGTAAGATAATTCTTTAATTCCTCACAATGAAATATGGGATCGACCACCGCCTTGCTGCCATCCACATACCCTGCGGTATTGCCGTAAAAGAGGATACGGTCTTTTTTGATGCTGATGCCGTTCACTCAGATCCCTCCTTTGATTTGCATACCATTCAGGCTATTCGAAGTAGTACTTGACCGAATAGGTGATATTTGACTTGTTGTACATGCAGTTGTGGTTGGTGTAATAGTAAAATTCCAATTTGCTGTAGATGCCAGGAGCCAGAGTTCTGCTGAAGGTGATGCCGTTGGTTGTGGTCTGATAATCCAGCTGATCCCACACGCCAGTCAGTACGTTATATCCCCGCACCCGGCCATAGTCGCTTCCGCTGTGGCCGCTGACTGGAGGAACCGTGAAGGTGTACTCAGTGATGGTTGCTCCTTCAATGCCATTTTCCAGAATAACGGATTCGGGACCAGTCAGGGTCATACCGCCGCCACTGGTGGAATCGGCCACGAAGAATACGATGGCCGTCCAGGGGGATTCTGCCCCGGCGGCGTCCACCGCTTTCACACGGACAGTATTTTTGCCTAACGGGTAGACTTGTGTTTCGGCATTTCTGCCCTCCCATATATAGGTGATGGCATCTCCGTCCGGATCGGTGGAGGATGCGGTGATTTTAACGGGCGTATTGGGCGGAACACTGTTGCCGTTTGGCGTTCTGGTGATAATCGGGGTACTTGGCGCTGAATTGGCAACGGTAAAGTTGATATCCGTCCAATCGGAATACACACCGTAAGCATCCTTTGCTCTGACCTTTACGGTGTGGGAGCCGGCAGCATAGTAGCCGTCCGCGCTGTGACCGCTGTATTCATAGGTCACCGCATCTCCATCGGGATCGCTGGCGGAAACTGTAAAGTTCACAAGGAATTTATGATCCTTAACGGTCCTTGTCACCGTTGCACTGGCAGTCGGCGCATTGGGTGCGGCATTGGTGACTGCTATGCTCTCAGAATGGGTGAACACCCTGCCTGCATCATCGGTGACGCTGGAAGTCAAGGTATAGGTTCCTGTAGTATTTATGACAATGCTACCGCCACTGTTTGTGATGCTCCCTGTAAAGCTTGCGGCATTGCCATCCTTGGAAAGCGACCATACAATACTCTTGCCCTCCAAGCCAGAGACATTTCGCATGGACACCTGAAAGGCCGTACCTGCATGAACGGATGATGGGAGCGTAAAGGAACACTGTGCTATTGGCTTTACGGCAACTGTATCAGACGTAAAAGTAAAGCTGCGGTTGTTCTTATCCGTTGCGGCCGCAATAATCTTTACGGCAATGGTCTTGTCCGTACTGATGCTTATCTCGCCGCCGCTGTTTGACAATGTGCCGCTGGCATAATCGGTATAGGGCACGGCAGCGCCGCCGTTTACCGAAATGCTCCAAGTGATATTAAGACCATCAAGATCTCTTCCGCTGACTGCGACAGGAATGGCTTCCCCACCGTAAGAAAGTGACGGCAGGGTAATCAGCATTTCCGGTATTGGGTATATGGTAATGGCGCTGCTGTCAGAAAAAGTTCTGCCAAGAGCGTCTGTCATGGTAACAGTCAGCGTATAGCTCCCTTTTTCCACAAAGGTGATGGTACCGCCCTCATCGGAAAGACTGCCGCTGGCATAGTCGGTATAGGGTGCGGCATCACCGCCATTTGCTGAAATACTCCAAGCGGTATTAAGGTTGTCAAGATGGTTTCCGCTGATAGCGACGGAGACAGGTTCACCCGCATAGGAAACCTGCGGCAGCGTAAGCTGTATTTCCGGAATCGGGTGCACGCTGACGGCGCTGCTGTATGAAAAAGTTCTGCCGAGGGCATCGGTCATCGAGGCAGTCAGCACATATTCGCCTTCCTCAGTAAAACGGATTTTTCCTCCCTGGGCGTTGAGCTCACCTTCCACATATTCCGCCAGCTTTACCGCTTTGCCGTCTTTGGTGACGACCCATTCAATGGGCAGAACGCCGATGTTTCCTGTTGTTCTAAGGTCGATGGTTCTGTCCGTGTAGGTTGCCTCCGGCAGCTCGAACCGGATGTCCAGCACAGGATGCACCTCAGTCTTATTCCCATACTCAAAGAGAAAGACCCGGCCTGTGGCATCGGTCACCCTCGCCACCAGCTCGTAAACTCCGGCGTGTTTAAAGCGAATGGTGCCGCCGTTGTTATTCAGCTTGCCATCTACATAAGTCGACCAATCCTGAAAACCATAGGTATTGTCTACCATCCACTCAACGGTTAAACCATCCATTTCCTCTGCGGTTGTTGTGACAGGGATGGCGGTATCGGTATGCGCCGTGGCAGGCAGGCTGAATGTAAAACTTGGGACGGGATAGACCGTCACCGCCGAGGTGTAGCTGTAGGTTCTGCCTGCTCCATCCGTAAAGGATGCTTTCAGTACATATTCACCTTTGGCAATAAAGCGGATGGAACCGCCATCATTGGTCAGCTCGCCTTGGATCGCATCACTGAGTGCAACCGGCTTTCCGTCCTTGGTCAGGGTCCACACTGCCGTAGCCGTGTCAATATTTTGAAAGGTGGCTTCAACGGCAACAAAGGTATCCGTATGGGTGATTTCCGGCAGATAGAAACCAGCTGATCCAACAGGGTAAACCGTGGTTGTTGCCGTGGTTTCAAAGACTCTGCCTGTTATGTCGGTAACCCTGGCGGTCAAGGCGTACACACCTTTTTCCTTGAAACGGATTGTGCCGCCACTGTTTGACAGTTCACCCTCCACATATTCACGGATGGAAACTGCTTCGCCATTGCGGGTCAGGCTCCAATCGGCAGTCAGCCCGTCCATTTCCGTCAGGGTAGTGACAAGATCGATGGTCGTGTCGGTGTGCGCTGTTTCGGGAAGCTCAAACGCCACGCCCGCCACTGGATAAACGGCGACAACCTCGCTGTGGGTGAATCTCCTGCCTGTGGCATCGGTGATAGTGGCGGCGATGTCATAGCTGCCCTTTTCCTTGAAGGCAATCGTACCACCATCATTGGAGAGCCTGCCGTCAATGACGGTATCCCAGGCAACAGCCTCGCCGTCTTTAACTACCGACCATACAATGTCAAGGCTTCCCAGCCCGGAAGCGGTTGCTTTAATGGTGACTGTCCTGTCCGTATGGGTGTACTCCGGCAGCTCAAAGCCTGCGTTTATCACCGGATAGACCGTGATGCTTTTTGAACAGGAGGTTTCTCTGCCGCCGTAGTTTACAGCGGTGGCGGTCAAGGTGTAGCTGCCGCTTTCTTTAAATAAAATTGTGCCGCCCTCTTTGCCCAGGGAGCCGTCTACCGCTTTTCCAAGGTCAATGGGTTGCAGCTCACCAATTGCGGTTTCTTTGGCAAGCGACCATATAAGTGTCTTGGCGTATTTCAAGTCAGGCGTTATGGTGATACTCGTATCGGTATGCGCCGCAGCGGGAAGCTCAAAAGCCACCTGTGCCTTTGGGTGGCTGGCAGAGCCGCCGCCTGAACTGCCGCTTGAATTCCCGCCCGTGTTGTTACCCGTACTGTCGGTAATGTCAGCGGGTGGTTTCTCCTGATCCGGTTTGTCCTTTGCTTCGTTCAGATTATCAATCAGTTCAAAGGCTTCGCCTCTGGTGGTTTCACCGCCCGGACGAATGTTTCCGTCAGGATAGCCGCTGATTAAATCGTCCTCCTTGGCAATACTGACATATCCCTTGTCGGAGTTGTTGATTGCCTCATCGTCGTTAAAACCGGTATTTCCACTGAACTGCTTTGCAGCCTCGCCTTTGCCGATGGCACGCACCAACATCCTGATGATTTCAATGCGGGTAATCGGTTCATCTGGCTTCAGGCTGCCGTCATAATCTGCCGGATCAAGGAGACATATGTCTACGAGGGCCTCGATGTTTTTCTCCGACCAGTGACCGTCAATATCGTCAAAGGTGGGCGGCTCTTTCTCTGCCTCTGTTGTATCAAGCTCCAGATTCCTGACCAGCAGGGCGGCGAACTCGCCTCTTGTAATGGTGTCATCCGGCCTGATGGTTCCGTCAGGGTAGCCCTTAATCACACCCTTTTCCACGAGTCTGATGATGGTCTGTTCCGCCCAATGCCCTGCGATGTCGGGAAAAAGCAGCGTTCCAGCATAGACGCTGCCGCAAAGCAGGAAGGACAGAACAAGGACCATGAGCCAAATTTTTTTGCTTTTCTGTTTCAAAGGTTCTCAATCCTTTCTGTTTATTTTTTTATGGATATTCAAAGAGCCAGGGTCATCGCTTTAGACCTTGGCTCCGTTCCATACTTGAATAATCTTTACTCCCTGGTAATTTCTTCGATGAGGGCAATGAGCTGCGCCGCAAGGGAGAGGAGGGTTTGCTTTTCCATCGTCTTTACGGCAGAGAACACATAAGCCTCCACCGCTTGCGGGGACTGATCCCCCACTTCAATGATGTCAACCTTTTTGGCAGCAACAATACCCTTTTGCACGGTAAGCTTTATAATGTCGCCGTGATTCATCCCGGTGGCGGCGCGAAGCTGCTTGGGAATCAGAATGCGGCCTTTTTCGTCCATTACCTTGTAGACAGGCTTGCTGTTACTCATCATAAACACCTCCGTTTCTTATGACTGCCCGAACGGTTTCGGGATTGATGCCCAGGTCATCAAACAGCTGGCGCAGTTCATCGGGAAGGCTGTCCAGCAGATCTGCCTCCATGATGACAACAGCACCCTTTGCACAGACTATTTCCAGATCGCTGTCCACAGGAATCCCAGCCGCCTCCAGCAGGTCATGGGGCAGGGTGAGTTCGCTTTCCTCATCTTCTGCGAGGGCGGTAATGCCATCAGGGGTGATGACAAATTCCTTGAAGGTATTGCGGATAGAATCGGGGGCGTTGCTAATGTAGGCAAGCTTCACCGTGTCTCCGGCCGCAAGCCCCATGTCGCGCAGGAGAGATGCGGGAATGGTAAGCTGCCCGTGTCTATCCACGGCACTTTGGATTTCAATCATTTTCATATTCGGGTTCCTCCTTATTGCCCATAATTGGAGCATTTAAATTTCGCATTGTCTTTTTAAGTTGCTGTTCCGCGTTGTAAAAGTCGTCTGCCATATCAAACAGCCCTATTTGCATGGGGACATCCCGCAGCCGCTCCGCGGTGTCGTAGTTGGAAATGAGCACCTCCGGGTATTCGCAGCCTCCCTCATATCTCTGTGCGAGGTTATTAATGCGGGTGACGGCTTCGATGTAGTAGCCCTTATATAGCTCTCGGATATATTCGCAGTCGTTATATGACACCAGCCATTTGCCCTTACAGTGTTTCAGCGTATCCCGCAGTCGCACATGATCCTCCTTTTTAAATTCCACCTCGTAATGCCCCTCGGTCTGGTAGTACGGCGGGTCGCAATAAAAAAAGGCGTTGTCCCTGTCGTATTGAAGGATCAACGCCTCAAAGTCTTTATTCTCGATGACCGTATCCTTAAGCCTGCGGCTTCCCG